>DATFGJ010000604.1:0-9763 GCA_035249585.1 Lacipirellulaceae bacterium | reverse complement strand
TCCTGACACCTGTTCTTCGCCCGGAAAGGCTGCCCAGCTGCTCTAGCCGAAATCGCCCGATTCGGCTAGAATTTTGAGCGTAGGCGGCGGATCTCATCGATCAGGCCTTTTCGCCGCCTTGGGCCTTTTGAGCGGGAACAGATAATTCACGTGATCCACGGTCGCGCTATATTCATAGCGTTGGCGCCTGCCGTTTTCGGGCTGGTTGCCAGTTTTGCAGCTATTTTCGCCGATTCGGCGCCGCTAGCCGCGTCGGTCGATGCCAAATACCGCCATAGCGGCGCGGTCGATTTGACCGATTATCTTCATGGCGATACTGCCTCGGTTTTACTCCGAAACTTGGCTCCGGATGGCAAGTATCACAATGCCTCTCCATATATTTTATCGAACTATCATAGATTTCCTGGCACAGACTACGCAGTCCCCCTAAAATACTAACTGCATGCTCATGCGGTGCCCCGCGCTATTGAACGGCGCGGCTTTCACCGTTCAGGGATCGAATTGACTTATCGACTCATGCACCGTGTGATTCTGCTTATCACGCTGGCGCTGGCGCTGCGCTTTGAATCAGCGGCCGACGCGGCGCTCATCGTCAATCCGGCACAACCGATTACTCACCGCGTTACGGTGCAAGTGATCCAGACCGCGCTCGACAATGGCAGCTCTCCCGCCGCGGTTTTTGGGGATGCGGCGCGCGAGGCCGCGATCAAGGGCGCGATCGATTCGATCTGGGCTCAAGCCGGCATCGACATCCATTTTTTGCCGAACACGGTCCGCTACAACAACACATTTGCGTACCAGGGCGCATTGCCGAGCGGTGTAGTCCGGCCCATTACCGACCTTGGCGCGATGATGGCCAACGCCCAGTTGCAGGGCGGGATTCTCAATCAGAACCCGTCCGTGATCAACATGTTTTTCGTGAACGTCGTGCCCGGATGGAGTTTGAAAACCGCTAATTGGGTCAACGGCGTGGGGAACATCGGCACCAACGGCATTGCGTTGTTCGTGGGCTCGGGCGTGAGCGCCGAACATGCAGGCCACTGGATCGCTCACGAACTGGGGCATAATCTAGGCCTGGCGCACACGCCTGCAGGCGTGCCAAATCTGATGGGCTCGACGCGCAGCTCCGAACTTCTCACCAGTGAGCAGGTCGCGGCCGTGTTTCAGACGCAGTTTCGAGATGATGCGGTCGCGTCGATCCCTGCAGGCGGAACTGGTTTTCCAATGCCGCTTGCGCCCATCCTCGGCGACTACAACCGCAGTGGCCGAGTCGACGGAGGCGACTATGCCGTGTGGCGCCGGACTCTCAATAGCCGCACAATGCTGGCTGCCGACGGTAACGCCAATGGCATCGTCGACAGCGGCGATTACACTATCTGGCGGCGAAACTTCGGCCTCGACGCCTCAGGCATTGGCCTCGGATCAGGACTCGGCAGCCAGCTGGTTAACGGCCCTGTCCCCGAGCCGACGTCGCAAATGCTCCTTCTTTCCGTGATTGCCGTGCAGGTGCTCCGCCGGGGAATGCGCCGAGCGAGCTAGCGGAATTCGGCAAGGACAACTCTCGCTTTAGCACTTTCTTCATTTTTGCCTTCCAGAAGTGCGTCAATCCGGCTGACGCGATAATCAAAGATCGCTTGTAGGTCGCGCGCCACGGTCAGTCGATGCGCGACGGCGCCGATAATTCCCCACGGCAGCCGATAACGCACGATGTCGGTAATGCGCGTGCCGCCGCGCTCCTCGACGAACGAGTGCGTGTGATGCCACAGCGCGTACGGCCCGCGCAATTGGACGTCGACAAAGTGGCAGGGCGGATCCCATGCGACGATTTCGGTGAGCCAGCGCAGGCGCACGAACCGCCAGCCGATGCGATAGGCGATTTTTGTTCCCGCGGCCATGCGTATCGGGGGCGGAGTCAATATCTCGAACCGCATCCACGGCGGCGTGAGTTTCTCTAAATTCGCGGCCTCAGCGAAGAACGCGAACACTTCCTCGCGCGGTCGCGATATCCATTGCTCGCGGCGTAACACGTGCATTGCGGCCACCCGTAATCGCTTAGCGTGAAATTTATGCGGAAGGTTGTCCCTCGGCGGCTTACTTTTTGCGCACTGGAAGCTGAACCTCGAAGTACCGTTGATTGACTGGAACAAACGGGCTGTTATAGCCAAATACTCTCCAGCTGCCCGCAGCCTCAATCTCATCGGCATGGTCGGCAAGCCATGATTTCAGGAATGCTGCGCCTTTTTTCACCGTGTCGGCTGTAACCTCCCCGCGCATTCCAATACTTAACGCCAGCTCTGAAGCAACATCAACGACTTCGACGTCGCCTTGTTCGCCTGTCTCGCCAATCTCCGTGCTCTGATACAAGAAGGCCATGGCAGTGCTGCGCGGGCGCTCACCCAGCTCGCCAGCGTAGGTCATTCTGACAGGGGCTGTCATCGCAACCTCATTGGTTTCGATATGGCGAAACAGCGTCCAAAAGCCGCTCGTTTCGTCATCCTTCAGCTTCACTCGAGCCACCCGGTGTGCGGGATATGTGTTGACGCGAATTTCGCCCACCGGCGTCCATCCCGGAAACCCGTCCGGCACGGGCGCCTCCGCGATCGGCCGAAACGCAAGAACCTCACGAGCTTCCGACAACGCGTTTTTTAGGGTTTGCGCGGCAGCTTCTGAATCTATCACCAAGGCCGTAGTTAGCAACTCGGTCGCGATCACATTCTCTTTGACCATTGGGAGTAGATCCGAAACATCTTGATTTAGCCGCTCGATACTTGCGTCGATTGAAAATCGTTTCTCAATTTCTTTGATGCGCCCGAGACCCGCGACTTTTTGGGCGTTCAACGGCGGCTGCACATCAACACGCTCCGCCTGAGGCTCCAGAGCATAAGTGGAGCGGACAAGCAGCAGTGCAATAACTAATAGGGAAAACGCGACGTTCATTTTGTGTCCTCCGCTGTAATGCAAGTTACAAGAAAAACCAGGGCGGGCCGTCGTCGGCCCGCCCAATGCCGGTCACCCTATTCCGCGGACTTCGCCCCGTCGGCAGGGGGCAACAAAACAGCATCAATGACATGAATCACGCCATTGGTGCACTCAATGTCAGTTTTCACCACTTTGGCGCCATTGATCGTGACATCGCGGTCCTTGACGGCAATCCTCACCGGTTTTCCAAGCGCCGTTTTTGCACTTTTTAGCTTCACCACGTCGGCTGCCATCACCTTGCCGGGCACGACGTGGTATTGCAGCACCGACTGAAGCGCCTCTTTGTCCTTAAGCAAAGCCTCGAGTTTCTCCTTGGGCACTTTCTCGAACGCTTTGTCTGTCGGGGCGAACACCGTAAATGGTCCTTCGCCCTTCAATACGTCGACCAGGTCCGCCGCTTTCACGGCCGATACCAAAGTCTCAAACTGCTCTGCGGCAATCGCCGTATCCACGATGTCTTTCTTGTTGGCCGTATCGGCAGCATGGGCGCTTACCGCCACAATGGCCATCAAAACTGCAGCCGCGCTCGAATGTAAAAAACGAACCTTCATGACAAAAGCTCCTGTGTAGGATGGCGGCCATGGTGCACGCACAGGCATCGCAACGCATGGCCGCCCGGGGAAATTTCGGTCCAAAGAAATCACTTCACACTTTCGTTACCGGCCCGTGCGGGCATCGCCTTAGCGGTGCGCTGCAGCCAAGTGCTGGTGCGCCAACTCGTCACGCGAACGCAGCACGACTAATGCAATTCCAGCGAGCCCGACCAGCCCATACACGATCCGGCTTACGGGCGCCGACTGCCCGCCGAACAACGCGGCTACCAAATCGAACTGGGCCAATCCGACTAGCCCCCAATTCACCGCACCGACCACCACCAAGGTCAGTGCGATCCATTCAGCTGTTTTGGACATGACGTTTCTCCTTCCAAACCAATGCGAGTTCCGGCCGATCGCTGCACGGCGCGCGCCGCGCCACAAATCGTCCAAATCGTTCACATTATTTATACGCGGTGTGGTCCATTGGTCAACAAGCTACTGGATGATTTTTACATAATTTCCAATCACCGTTGAAATCGTCCAATACGGTCACTATATATTGATTATTGGCGAACCTGAGCGGTCCCCAGATGCACCGCCCGACGGATTATGAAGAAAACAGTGTTGACCCCCGTTTTTTTAAGTACGGCCCAGGTGGCAGATGCACTGGGCATCGGCGTGAGCACCGTCAAACGCTGGGTCGAAGACGGAATATTGCCCGCCTCGAAGACAGCAGGGGGCCATCGCAAGCTTCTCCTGGCCGACGTGTTAGAAGTGGCCCGACAAAACAACTTGCCTGTACGCGACTTGGCGCTGCTGACACCCGGTGTCTCGGCGAAACGGCACCGCCTCGAGCCTGCAAGTTTAGGGGAAGCGCTCTACAAAGCCCTGATCGCCGGCGATGGCCAACAAGTCCGGGCGATGATTCACGGCGCCTACGGCAACGGAATGAGGATCGAAGCGCTAGCCGACTTTGCGATCGCGCCGGCCATGCATCGAATCGGCACCGACTGGGAAATTGGCAGAATTGATGTCATGCACGAGCACCGCGCGACGCAACTTTGCGCGGGTGCCCTGTTTGAGCTAAAGGAAGTTCTCGGGACGCGCGTCAAGCGGCAGTGGCCAATCGCCGTCGGCGCAGCGATGGAAGGGGACTTGTCGCTACTCCCCACGCTTCTTTCAGAGATGGTGCTTCTTGATGCCGGATGGGACGCCGTGAATCTCGGCCCAAATACGCCTCTACGAAGTCTTGCGCTAGCAGTCAAGGAACTCGCGCCCAGGCTTGTATGGCTTTCCGTGTCGCACCCGGTCGATGAGCCGTTGTTCCGGCGCGATTACGCGCGGCTATATCAACAGCTGGAAAAATCGGGAGTGCCCATCATCGTTGGCGGACGATGGCTGAACGAGCGGCTCCGCGCGGCCATCCCCTACACGGCGTTCGGTGACGGGCTGACCCACCTCGCTGCATTCGCCCGCACACTTCATCCTCGTCCACGTCTGCCGAAGCGCGGTCGCCCCCGTGGCAAGTGAATCGACCTGGACGATTTCCAGCTGTGCCCTAGCTTCCCTGGCCTGCCAACTTTTGTTGACAGCTGGCCGCGTGAACGTTAGTGTAAGAAGTGTCTAGAGTTAGCGCTTTTCGCCGGCTTTTTTTTGAGGGATGTCCGTGGCGGCTGCGCTCCCGGTGCCGCTTTGTGGATAGGCGCCCCTCGAGCCAATTAAAAGCCCCGGCCGGCAATGCGAACGGGCACTGCCCGCGAATAGAATTGCAATAGAACCGTCGAGCAATAGGGTCATGGCAGATTTGGGCAAATACCTGGTGGGGCGCGGCATTGTCGGCCCGGAACAGCTGGCCGAGGCTCAGGCCATCGCCAAAAACAATGGCGGCAAGGTCCATGAGATCCTCGTCAAGCAGGGCTACGCCTCCAGCGAGCAGGTCATGCAGGCCATGGCCGATATGCACGGCTACGAGTTCTTCGACCTGCGCGATGTGCCGATTCCGCCGTCGGTTGTTGAATTGGTGCCCGAGTCGGTCGCCCGCGAAAATGCGATCATTCCGCTGGCCGAAGAGGATGGGGCTCTGAAGGTTCTGGTGAGCGATCCGTTCGATTACGAGACGTTCGAGAAGCTGCAGTTCATTCTCAACCGCAAGGTGAACATCGCCTTGGCCACGCGCGAAAGCATTTTGGAAGCAATCAATAGAAACTACGGCCAGATGGGCGACGAAAGCGCCGACTCGATGCTGCAAGAGTTCACCGACACGGCCATCGACTTCACCGAAACGGAAGAGGAAACCGGTGGCGGGGAGGACGTCGACGAAACTAGCGCCCCGATTGTGCGGCTCGTGCAGCTCATGATCGGCGAGGCCGTTCAACTCCGCGCCTCGGATATTCATATCGAGCCGTTCGAGGAACGCGTGCGCATTCGCTATCGCATCGATGGGGTGCTCGTGGAGCGGGACAGCCCGCCGCGACGGCTCCTCGGTGCGTTGCTTTCGCGCGTCAAGATTCTGGCCAAGATGGACATCGCCGAGCGCCGCCGCTGCCAGGACGGGCGCATTAAGATCACCGCGGCCGGCAAGGAGCTGGACTTGCGCGTGAGCATGCTTCCGACGAGCCACGGCCAATCCTGCGTGATGCGCCTCCTCGACAAGGAAAACATAAAGATCGGCGTCCGCCAGCTCGGCCTCTCGGAAAAGGACTTCAAGAAGTTCCGCGGCCTTATCAAGCGGCCGAACGGAATTGTGCTAGTTACGGGCCCTACGGGTTCTGGGAAAACCACGACGCTTTATGCGGCCTTAAACGACCTCAACCGCCCAGACCGCAAAATCATTACGGCTGAGGACCCGGTGGAATACTATCTGCCGGGCATCAACCAAGTGGAGGTGAAGCACAGCATCGGCCTCGACTTCGCTTTGATTATACGCGCGATGCTGCGGCAGGCGCCCAATATCATCCTTGTGGGTGAGATGCGCGATTTCGAGACGGCATCCATGGGAATCCAGGCTTCTTTAACTGGACACCTGGTTTTCAGTACTCTACATACGAACGATGCGCCCAGCGCTATTACACGTATGGTGGATATGGGTGTCCCGGCCTACCTTGTCGCAGGCAGCGTAATCGGCATCATGGCCCAACGGCTCGTGCGTGTGGTTTGCGCAAAATGCAAGCAACCTTATGCGCCACGCGAATCTGAACTCCAGGCTGCTGGCATCACTCCCGAGCAGGCCGCGTCGGGCACCTTCATGAAGGGTCGCGGTTGCAATCACTGTGGGAACAGCGGCTTCCGGGGTCGCCTGGGCATCTTCGAGCTACTTGTCATGACGTCGCGAATCCGTGAACTGGCGTTCCAAGGCGCCTCCAATCAGGATATCCGCAAAGAAGCCAGAAAAGGTGGCATGTCAACGCTTTACGACGACGGGATCCTGAAGGTCCTAAACGGTATCACGACGCTGGAGGAAGTCTTCCGGGTCGCCAAACGTGAAGAGCATTAAGCCGCCGTTGCTGCTTCGCGGAAACCGGAGGGAGTCGAACGACCGCTCCAAGCCCCGCACAGTTAATGATGCGTCTTCGAGTGCCAACGCGGACGCAACGCGGGATCGCTCGAAGGCAACCAAGCTCTTGATCGAGCAATCGCGACCCGTCGATTCACGGCACAGGAACAACTTGTATCGTAGAAAACTGCTTGAGTTTGTGTTTCACACGGCGAATAATCGATTGTTCGCCGTATTCCGATAGGGTGCGACATCCTGCCGGTGCTGGAGCTTGATGGCCTCGTCTTGTGTGAACGCCATTGGCCTCGCGCCGCAGTTCGGGCGGCGGGCACACGCTACTCGTCTTTCTTTGGTCCGTTACAGGGGCACAACGAAGAAGGCGCGTTAGGCGAGAGAGAAGAGGCTTCCCTGGCGACAGCAATCCGGCAGACCGCACGGTTTGCATGGAAACTGAGCTGGGCGGACATATCGCCGGTCGTCGGCAGCAGGGGATAAGGTCGATTTTGACCACCGGCCCGCAGCCGGCATTCTGTCTGCCCGTGCGCTTTTGCAGGGGAATGATCGGGCTATGGGAACAATTCTTATTGATAAGTTGCTTTCGGCCTGCGTGAAGCAGGGCGCGAGCGATCTTCACATCACGGTGGGCCAGCCGCCGGTCTTGCGCATTCACGGGCGGATGCAACGGCTGAAAACCAAGGTGCTCGAGCCGGCCGATACCCAGGCCCTCATGAAGAGCATCGCGCCTGACCGCTGCCAACAGGAGTTTCAAGAAACGGGCAGCGCGGACTTCGGCTTTGCGTTCGGCGACGCCGCCCGCTTCCGCGTCTCGATCTTCCGCCAGCGCGGCAACGTGGCAATGGTGCTGCGGCAGATTCCCCTCAAGATGTGGTCGATGGACGAGCTCGGGGTGCCGTCCGTATTTAAAAATCTCATTGCGCGCCCGCGCGGATTGGTGATCGTCACCGGCCCGACGGGTTCCGGCAAGACGACTTCGCTTGCCGCGATGGTCGATCATCTCAATGAGAACTACGACCACCACATCATCACCATCGAAGACCCCATCGAGTTCCAGCACGATCACAAGAAGTGCACGATTAATCAGCGCGAAGTGGGCGTCGATGTCACGTCGTTCTCCGAGGCGATTCGCCGCGCGTTGCGCCAAGACCCGGACGTGATCCTGGTCGGCGAAATGCGCGACCTGCCGACAATCGAAGCGGCCATTACCGCGGCCGAAACCGGTCATATCGTGTTCGCCACGCTGCACACCTCCAGCGCGGCCGGCACGATCAACCGCATCATCGACGTCTTCCCGACCAATCAACAGGAACAGATTCGCACGCAGCTGGCCTCGGCCGTGATCGGAATCTTGTGCCAACAGCTGTTGAAGAAAACAGGCGGTGGGCGCGTGGCGGCATTCGAGACGCTGGTCGTAACGCCGGGCATCGCCAACCTGATTCGCGAAAACAAAATCTTCCGCATCACCTCCGCGATTCAAACCGGCGCCAAACATGGCATGATGCTTTTGGACGACTACATATTCAACTTATGGCGCGAGGGACTCATTACCAAAGAAGCCGGCCTGGAAAAGTGCAATACCGCCGACGAGCTGGCCCGCCGTTTCGCCCAAGCGGAACGCGGAATATTCGACGATCAACCAAGCCAAGAAGGCGGCGAACACGCCGCGTAGCAGATAAGCCGCAATCGACTGAATAAACTTACTCACCTACTCACTTATTCACCTACTCACTCTTCAACATGGCACATCGCCGCATCGGACAAGTCCTGGTCGACATGGGGTTCATCACCGATGAGCAGCAAGAGCTCTTGGTGGATGAGCAGCACGAGCATCCCGGCCAGCTATTGGGCAAAGTCGCCATCGACATGGGCCTCGTGAGCGAGGACCAGCTTGTGCAAGCGCTCGCCGAGCAGCTCTCGCTGCAGGTCGTTTCGGTGGGCGACCTCACGATCAAGAAGGACGTCCTGGCGATGGTTACCGCGCCCATGGCGCAGATGTATCGCATCATTCCCATCGAGTTCGACGGCGACACTCTTACCGTCGCCATGTGCGACCCGCAGAACCTGCACGTGCAGGACGAGCTGCGCACGTTCCTGGGCTTCAACATCCGCGTCGTGGTGACCAGCGAATCCTCGATGATGTCAGCCCTGGAGCGCTACTATGGCGAGAGCAACGAAAGCGTTGAGAGCATTGTGCTCGCGCTGGAAGAGGACGCCGAGCTGGCCGCCGCGGCCGCCGGGATCAGCGCCGAGGGGCCGATCAACCTCGACGACGTCACCGCCCTGGCCGACAGCGCCCCCGTGCGCAAGTTGCTCAACATGGTGCTCTTGATGGCGATCCGCGAGCACGCCAGCGACTTGCATTTCGAGCCGTTCGAAGATGAATTCAAAATACGCATCAAGGCCGACGGCGTGCTGTACGAGATGGTGCCGCCGCCGCGGCACCTGGCGTTCGCCATCACCACGCGCATCAAGGTGATGGCCAACCTCGACATCGCCGAGCGGCGCCTGCCCCAAGACGGGCGCATCGAGCTCACCGTGGGCGGGCACCCGGTCGACTTGCGCGTGAGCGTGCTGCCCACGATGTTCGGCGAAAGCGTCGTCATGCGCGTGCTCGACCGCTCGGTCACGTCACTGCAGCTCGAATCGGTGGGCATGGACGCGCCAACACTCAAGCGCTTCCGCGACGTGATCGCCAAGCCCAACGGCATCATCCTGGTGACGGGCCCCACCGGCTCCG
>DATFGJ010000603.1:0-4268 GCA_035249585.1 Lacipirellulaceae bacterium | reverse complement strand
TTTCCGCGCCCGGAGCCGCCCGGCTTCTTGCCGCCACGATCCATTTTGTTGACCGTCGCCCATGCCCTGCGCTCCGCCTCGTCTTCCGGCACGCCGCGCTCGCGGTAGCCTTCTTCGATGTGCTCGGCTTTGCGTTTTTGCCTTTCCGTGTATTTTGATTTGTCGCCGCGAGGCATATTTCTGTCCTCTTACAAACGGGCCAACTGCGTTACTGGCCATAGTAATGGCTGGACCTTCTACGAACAGCGTGGAGCATGTTGCATCAAAGGCAATTCCAACGGCTGTTTCGAAGATGTTTTCCAGCCACGCTGGAGGCTGCTTGCACGGCGCCGTGCCAATGTGGCATCGACCGCTGCTGGCGACCCGCTGTAACGCAAGTCGCGTGCCGATCGGTGGCCCTGCGACCGATGTCACGCTAAAATGATCGCCGCGACGCGCTGGGCTGTTATATTCTTCGCGTCAGCAACTCTAACGCCCCGACGCCACGAAAACATCGCGGAAAAATGCCGACCCTTCTCAATGCGACGCACGAACCGCTCGATCCACCTTTACGCGGCGAGCCGTTCAGTGCCGAACATTTGTGGAACTACGCCGAGACGTTCGCCGCCACTCAGGTCGTTCGCCGCGGTGGCACTGATCGGCGCCTGGTTGATCGATTCGAAGACAATAGCCGCTTCATCGCGGAGACCTATCAGGTCATCACCGGATCGATTCGAAGCGGCGAGCCGCTGGCGCCCGACGCCGAATGGCTGGTCGATAATTACTACGTCGTCGAAGACCAACTGCGGGAGATTCGGGAAGACCTGCCCGGGAGCTATTACCAGGAGCTGCCCAAACTTACGGCCGGGCCTTTTGCCGGCTTCGCACGTGTATACGAGCTGGCCTATGAGCTGGTGGTTCATAGCGACAGCAGCCTCGATGAAGAGCTGATTTCAGGCTTTATTGCGGCCTACCAACGCGCCGTGCCGCTCACGAGCGGAGAAATCTGGGCCGTGCCAATCATGCTGCGGCTGGTGCTCGTGGAAAACCTCCGCCGAATTTGTGCGCATATGCTGGCCGCCCGGCAGTGCCGGGAACAGGCGTTTAAGATTCTGCAAAAAGGTGACGCGAGCAGATTTCCGGCGTTCAAGCTCGATGACGATTGCTCCATGCTCGTCACGGAGCTGATCGAATGCCTGCGCAATTCGTCCGACGCCGAGTTCTCGATCGCGCCGCATGAATTGGCCGAGCGGCTTGGCCAGTCGCCAGAAATGCTCGATGAGTGCGTCCGCCGCGAACAGCAGCGGCTGGCGGCGAACCAGGTTTCCATCGGCAACGCGATCACCAGCATGCGCTTGATCTCAGCGCTTGATTGGACACTGTTCTTCGAGCGCGTGAGCCTGGTGGAGCAGATCCTGCGGAAGGACCCGATGGGCGTTTACGCCGAAATGGATTTTGCCACGCGCGACGGGTATCGCCATGAAATCGAGCGCATCGCCAAACGCAGCGAGCACGACGAAACGCAAATCGCCTCGGCTGTGCTGGAGCGCGCCACACGCGCGCAAATGGATGAAGGCGCGGACGAACGGCAGCAGCACGTCGGCTACTACCTGATTGACGACGGCCGGTTCGAGCTGGAGCAGGAGTTTCGCTACCGCCTCAAGTTCAAAGAGCGCCTCGTGCGTTTCGTACTGCGTCACGCGACGCCCATCTATCTCGGCGGGATCGTGCTCGCAACGCTCCTTTTCGTGGCGGGCCTCGTCGCGGCGGCTTGGGCCGCAGGCGTCTCAATAACCGCCAATATCGTCCTCGGCTCTATCGCAATTCATCCAGCCAGCGAGCTGGCCGTGGGTTTGGTCAA
Source organism: Lacipirellulaceae bacterium (assembly GCA_035249585.1). Lineage (GTDB taxonomy): Bacteria > Planctomycetota > Planctomycetia > Pirellulales > Lacipirellulaceae > JABDGM01. The sequence continues at coordinate 2,428 of DATFGJ010000603.1, read as the reverse complement.
TTTCTTAGCGACGTTATCCATCCGCCCGCGGCTGCTGCCCAAAATGGACTTCGCCGAGGAGGTCGCCGCCGACAGCAAGACGCTCGTGGCGATGCCGACCATGCTCACAAGCATTACGACGGTAGGTCGATTGCTGGAACGGCTTGAGGTGCACTATTTGGCCAACCTGGAGCCAGGTCTCGCGTTTGCGCTGGTCACTGATTATGCCGACGGTCCTGCGGAAGAGACGCACGACGATCAAGAGTTTCTAGCCGCAGCGACGGCCGGCATCGCGGCCCTCAACGCTCGATATGCCGGCGCGGGTGAACCGAAGTTTTTCTTGTTGAACCGTCGCCGCTCATGGAATCCGGTAGAAAAGCTCTGGATGGGTTGGGAGCGCAAACGCGGGAAGCTGCTGGAACTCAACCGGCTGCTACGCGGCGCGATGGACACCACATTTCAAGTCGAGCCAGCAACTCTGGCCGCCCTTTGCGACATTAAGTTTGTCATTACTCTGGATTCCGACACGCGGCTGCCACATGCCGCGGCGAGGCGGCTTGCGGGCACGATGGCTCACCCGCTTAACCGGCCGCACTTCGATGAAACCAAAGGCCGCGTTACGCGCGGATACGGCATTTTGCAGCCGCGCGTAAGCGTCAGCCTGGCCAGCGCCAACCGCACGCTCTTCTCCCGATTGTTCTCCAACAGCGGCGGTCTCGATCCCTACTCGACCGCCGTCTCCGACGTTTATCAGGACCTGTTCGGCGAAGCCAGCTACACAGGAAAAGGCATTTACGACGTCGACGCCTTTACAGCCGCCACGAAAGACGCCTTCCCGCAAAACCATATTCTCAGCCACGACTTGATCGAGGGCTGCCACGCGCGCGTGGGCGCCGTCACCGATGTGGAATTGTTTGACGAGTATCCGACGCGCGTCGAGGTGGATGCGCGCCGTCAACATCGCTGGACACGCGGCGACTGGCAGCTCGTCCCCTGGCTGTTTCCAACGGTGCCGACTCCTCACGGTCGACGCCGAAACCCGCTCACCGTGGTTTCGCGCTGGAAGGTATTCGATAATTTGCGCCGCAGCCTGGTGCCGGCATCTTTGCTGGCGCTATGCCTCGTTGGGTGGTATGCAATTCCCCGCGCGGCGTGGCTGCCGACTTTTGCAGCGCTTGCTGTCCTTGTCAGCCCCTTCTACTTTCACGTGCTGGCGGCGCTGGTTCTTTGGCGGCCCGGGCAGTATTGGAAACAGGAATGGCGCGACATGGCGGTCACATTTGGCCGCACGCTCCTGCAGTGCAGTCTGGCGGTCGTATTTCTACCGTTTCGAGCGCATTACCTGCTGGACGCCGTTGTGCGCACGCTGTATCGCTTGACGGTTTCTCGGCGAAAACTTTTGGAGTGGGAAACTTCTGAAGCGGCCGAACGCCGGCTAGACCAGTCGTCCGGCGCTTCACTTCGTCGGATGCTCTGGATTCCCGCATTATGCATCGCCGCGGCGGTGTTGCTTCCGCCGAGCAGTCGCACGTTGGCGATTCCGCTCTTGGCAGTGTGGTTCGCTTCGCCCTGGATTGCGAATCATCTCCGTCGGCCGTTTCTGAGAACGCACGCCCCGCTATCCGCAGCGGACCGGCTGTCACTGCGGCGGATCGCCCGGCGCACCTGGGCCTTCTTCGAACAATTCGTCGGGCCGGACGATAACTGGCTGCCACCGGATAACTTTCAAGAGTTCCCCCGCCCCAAGATTGCGCACCGGATCTCGCCCACCAACGAAGGCCTGTACGTGTTGTCCGCGATCGCCGCGCGCGATTTTGGTTACGTTGGGGTTGCCGACCTCGTCGACCTGCTGGAACGAAACCTCGATCGCTGGACCAGCCTGGAGCGCTATTTCGGACATTTCTACAACTGGTACAACACGACGACGCTCGAACCCTTACCGCCGCGATACGTGTCCACCGCCGACAGCGGCAACCTGGCTGCATCCTTTCTCGCGGCACAACAGGGGCTGTTGGAAATCGTCGCCTCCCCGCTGTTCGGGTCGTCTCTTAGCGAAGGCATCACCGACACCGTGCGCATCTGCGAAGAAGCCCTGGCGCGGCTGCAACCGCGCGGTGCGCGGTTCGTAAGCCCCGCCCTTACAGCCTTGGAAGCCGATCTGACACAAGTTCGTGAGGCCGCGCAAAATCCGCCGGGCAACTTGCTCGGATGGTGGCGTTTTATCGCCCGTCTACAATCAGCCGCCGATCGGCTGCCGCGGCTGTTGCACGATTTCGAAACGTCGCTCGGCCTCAAGGCCGCCGAGTTTGCCTCGAAAGTCATGTCGCTGAAGGCCGGCATCGACGGCCTCGCGCGCGACGCCAATTCGCTGCTTCCCTGGTTGAAGCATCTCGCCACCGACGATACGAGCGACGATCTGGCGCTTGGCAATGGCCATCCGCATGCAAGC
>DATFGJ010000602.1:0-13216 GCA_035249585.1 Lacipirellulaceae bacterium | reverse complement strand
CGTGGTGAGCGCCTGCAGCGGCGTGTTCGAACGGACACGGCGAGCGCAGGCGAATTCGCCGTTGGGCGCGTCAAAGTTTTGCAACACGGGATACGGGACGGAGCGGAAACGAAACGTATAAAGTGCCCGGCGATAGCGGTTCGGACCGGTATCGGTGATCCAGGTCTTGGGGCCGTAACTAGCGGGCGGCACGAACAAGAACTCCGGCGCCGGTGGATAAACGCTTGGCCCGCCGAGCTTGCGGTTCAACAGGCCGCTCGCGGCAAGTGCGATGTCGCGGACTGATTCCGCATCAACCCGAAAACGCGCTGCGCGCGCAAGCAGCCGGTTGGACGGATCGCGCGCCAAGAGCTCCGGCGTGACGCAGCTCGACTGCCGATAGGTTGCGGAGGTGACGATAAGACGGTGCAAATGCTTGAGATCCCAGTCGCGGTCCATTAGTTCGACCGCGAGCCAATCCAAAAGCTCCGGATGCGATGGCGGCGTGCACTGCGTGCCAAGATCCTCGGCCGTCTCCACGAGTCCCGTACCGAAGTATGCTTGCCACACTCGGTTCACGATGCTGCGGGCCGTGGTGGGCGACTGGCGATCCGCGATCCAGCGGGCGAAGTCAAGCCGATTCGGCGGCGAATCAGGATCATTCGCTGAAAGCGCGTGCAGGAACGTCGGCACGCCGGGTGAAACTTCCTCTTTCGGTGCAAGAAAGTTACCGCGATCCAGGCGGTGCGTCGGCCGCCTTTTTTCTCGCTCCTCGAGCGCTAGTTGGGTTGTCCCGCGCGGATGGCTTTGCCAAAGCGCCTCAATGCGGCGGTTCTCTTCTTGCCATTCAGGCACCGTGGTTCGCCAGTAGCTGAACACCTTTGCAACTTGCTCAGGCGTTCGCTCGGCGGCCGGTAGGTTAAGAATTGCCCGCAATTCGGCCGGCAGCGGATCAGCGGCGGCGTTTTCCGCGGCAGTCACCGCAAAGCGGAACCGGCCCAGGTTGTTGTTCTGATTGTCATCGCTGTTCCAGCCGCCGTGGTTTTGCGTGAGCTTGAATGTGAGCCGGGCGCCGCCCGCAGACGCCAGGGGTTTCTCCAGCACGAACACAGCGTTCCGCGGCACATTGCTGCGGCCGCCGCCAATGTCCAGGCCCCAGGCCGTGAGCTGGTTGTCATCATTCGCGTATTCAATCGGGCCGGTGACGCGCCTCCTGTCAGTGCGGTCGTGAAAAATCTTTTCCAGCTCGCGCTCCGGAGGATTCACATCCGCCGTCACCTTACTGAACTTCAACTCGGTTTGTTCCTGCGGTTTATCGAGCACCGCCGCGTCGACGTCGAATTCCGTCAGCGCGCAAAGGCCATTGATCGCCCGGCCCGGCCCGCCATGGGGCAGATTCGGGTCATTGAGGAGCTCCAGGCGCACGGCAGTGATTCGCGGCAGCTTCACATCGACTTCAAATTTGGTGACGGTGGTCGTGGGCGCGTAGCCAGCCGCGAGAATCGAGCCATCTTCCTGCAGATAGTGTTTCTGGTCGCCTGATGAATCAAGCTGCGGACGAACGACGATCCATTCCGTCTCTTCGCCGCGCACCGTTTCCTCCCAGGCGGCCATGCGCTCGGCCCAATCCGGATTCTCCGATCTCAGGCGGTTTTCTATTTCCTGAATCAGGCTGTAAGTCTGTTTCCACTCGGCCCGCTGCTCGGGCGTGTAGACCGTGATTTGCGCCTCGTGCGAATTGTTCAGGAACGCAAACATCTGGTAGTACTCAGTCTGCGTGAGCGGATCGTACTTGTGGCTGTGGCATTGGGCGCAGCCGATCGTAAGCCCCAGCATCCCCTTGCCGATGGCGTCCATGCGATCGAACATGGCTTCCATGCGGAACTGTTCAGGGTCGATGCCGCCTTCCTCGTTGAGCATTGAATTTCGCAAAAAACCGGTCGCCACGCGCTGGTCCTGCGTCGCGCTCGGCAACAAATCGCCGGCGATTTGCTCGACGAGAAACTGATCGTAAGGCATGTCGGCATTGAAGGCGCTGACGACCCAGTCGCGGTACATCCATACGAAGCGCGGTTTGTCCTTTTCGAAGCCGTCCGAATCGGCATATCGAGCCACATCGAGCCAGACGCGGCCCCAGCGCTCGCCAAAGTGCGGTGAGGAGAGCAGCCGCTCGACTTCTTTTTCATAAGCGCTGTCGCCCGCGGCGTCCGTGAATGCCTGAAGTTCTTCGAGCGTCGGCGGCAAACCGGTGAGATCGAGCGAAAGCCGGCGAAGCATCGTGTTCGGCGTTGCAGGCGGCGACGGCGCGAGACCTTCCTTTTCCAGGCGCGCCAGGATAAATGCATCGATGGGATTACGCACCCAGCCGGCGCTTTTGACTGTCGGCACATCCGGCCGCTTCGGTGGCACGAAGGCCCAGTGCTCTTTGTATTCGGCGCCCTGCGCGACCCACGCGCGAAGCGTCTCGATTTGCTCCGGCGTAAGAGCCTTGCCGGAATCGGCCGGCGGCATGCGAGTGTCCGGATCGTCGCTCGTGATGCGCGCGATCAGCTCGCTATCTTCCGGTTGCCGTGGGACGGCAACATCCTCGGCGCCGCGAATATCATCTGGCCCTTCCCATACGTCCAGCCGCAGTTCCGCCTGCCGCTCAGAGTCATCCGGTCCGTGGCAATGGAAGCAATTGTCGGCCAGGATCGGCCGCACATCGCGCGGAAAATCAATCGCCGGCGTGGTGGTCGTCTGGTCGCCAAACGACCACACGGGCAGATTGATTAGGGCCAGGATCACGCCCAGTTTTAGAAGAGAGTTTCGGCAAAGCATGAATTTTGCCCTAAGCATCCGCGGACAGCGCATGGGCCGATAAGCTGCATTAATTATACCCAACGTGGGAAGACGCCGCGCGCGGCCCGGCCAATCGCCGGAAACTACGACCAATGAAGGAGATAAGTAGGAAAAACGCTCAGGCGATCAAGTCGGCAATAGGTTGGCCTTTGCCGTCCTCGGTCACATAGAACGGCCGACGTTCCACTTCAAACGCGGTCTTCGGGCTGATGCCCATAAGGTGCAGAATCGTCGCGTGCAGATCAGGCAGCGAGACCGGATTCTTCGTCACCAGGCAGGGCCGCTCGGAGGCCGTTTCGCCGTACAAAAAACCGCGCTTCGTGCCGCCGCCGAACATCAGCACCGAGGATGAGCCAGTGAAGTGCCGGTGCAGGCCGTAATGGATTGGCTCCTTGAGCACGTCCGTCTTGGCACGCGACTGATCGCGGGCCGTGCTGCCGGGCACGCCCTCGATCATCATATCGCGGCTGAACTCGCTGGCCAGAATGACCAGTGTTCGATCCAACAGGCCGCGGTCTTCCAAATCGAGAATCAGCTGGGCAATTGGGCGGTCGATCTCGCCTTTCATGCGCTCGGCCGTCGTATGCCCGTTCTCATGCGTGTCCCAATGCAAGAAGGGGACGTATTCGGTCGTCACCTCGACGAATCGTGCGCCTGCTTCCACGAGTCGCCGGGCGAGCAAGCAGCCGCGGCCGAACCGGCCTGTGTCGTATTGCTGAAAGGTATCTTTCTTCTCGAGCGAGAGATCGAACGCAGACTTTTCCTGCGAGCCCAACAGGCGATGAGCCGCGTCGACCGCGCGGAGCATCGAACCCTGTTGGTAGTCGCTGACGTATTCTACCTGAGGACTTTCCTTGATGAGCTTCTGGTAAGCGCGGTAGCGGCTCTCAAATCGGCCGGCGTTCATGCCCTTGGGCGGACGCACGGCCATCGTCGCGTCTTCAGGAAACGGCAAGTTGAACGGCCCGTACTCCGATCCAAAGAAACCACCGGTGGTAAACGCTTTCACTTCCTCCGCTTCGCCGTGGCCTTCGAGCCGCTGGCCAATGTTGATGAACGGCGGAATCACCGGATTGATCGGACCAAGCACGCGCGCCAGCCATGCGCCGATATGTGGCGCGGCCACGGTTTGCGGCGGCACGTAACCTGTGTGCCAATGGTATTGATGGCGCGAGTGCAGGATGTGGCCCAGGTCCGGCAGCACGTGCGTGCGGATGAGCGTGGCGCGGTCCATCACGCGCGCGATATTTTCCAGCCCTTGGCTTATCTTGATGCCCTCGACCACCGTGTCGATCGCCGGGAACGTGCTCATCACCTTTTCCACCGAAAGTCCGATTTCAAATGGCTGGTAGCGCTTCGGGTCAAAGGTTTCGGGCGCCGCCATGCCGCCAGCCATCCACAGCAGGATGCAGGCGTCGGCCTTGGCCATCGGATGCTTTACCGTCGCTCCATATTCATCGGCGCGGAGCGGCCGCGGCTCGCCGGCCATGAGAGTTGCCGCGCCCGCCGCAGCCATCGCGCGCAAAAACTCGCGTCGCGTGGCGGCAGATTCGCACTGCGGAGTACGTTCAAATCGCTTGTTGGAGTTCATGTTAAACCCCCATCTAATATTTTTAGACTCTTCAACGTCTATCTATCGAATAATCTGAAACTCCGGCAGCATGATCACAAGCCAGACCAGGTCCTCAATTCCTTGCGGAGAGGGCGGCGAGCCTAACACTTCCAAGGCGACGGCGCGCTCCTGCGCCGTAGGCAGACGTGACAGCGACGATTCATACAACCAATCGATGATTGTCGTCGGACCTGCGTCTGCCAAACGCTCGGCGATGTTCGCCGCTCCCCGGCTCAGTGTCTCGGCAAGCAGCGGGCTATTCGACAGGTCGAGCGCCTGCAGCGTCGTCAGCATCGATGGCCGATCGGTAACGACTTGCTCCCGGTTGGGCCGGCCCAGCGAGCGCATCAACAGGTCGCTTGATACCAGCGACGCCCGATAATTCGTGCGATCTTTTTTCTCCGCATCCGTCAAGAATGCGGCCACGTCCTTGTGCGACTGTTTCGGCGCAGTCTCGGTAATCTGCCACAAAGCGTCGACGAACTGTTCGGCCGTCATTCGCTTGGCGATCGGCCCCGTGTAAACATATTGCGGGCCGGCCGGCGGCTCGTCGAGGGCTACTGTGCGCGATTGATACGCTTGCGACGTCACAATCAGACGCAGCGTTTGTTTCAAATCATAGCTATTTTCGGCCAGATGCACGGCCAGGTAATCCAACAAGTCGGCGTTCCACGGCTCGGTTTGCATGGCATCGACCGGGTGAACAATTCCACGGCCCATCAGCCGGTGCCAGAGCCGATTGACGATCGTGCGCGTGAAGCGGCCGTTTTCGCGGTCAGTCATCAACTCGGCCAGGCGGCCGAGCCGCTCTTCGCGCGGCGCTTGTGGGTCGATCCGGCCCAGCTCGGGAAACATCCACGCGGCTTCCACGATTTTTCCCGTGGGCTTGTCGCAGCGATAGGCTTCGAGCGGCCCATTCGCGGTGATTGCCGCCAGACCGTACGTTTCTTCGAGCGTCCAGCGGTCGATGAAACTGTCGTGGCACGAAGCGCATTTCATGTTCAGGCCCAAAAAAACCTGCGACACGTTTTGGGCGAACTGCAGCTCGGGCTTCTGGCTGGCGTTCACGTTGCCGCGCCACTTGATGCCGCGGATGAAGCCTTCCGACTCGGGCGTCGGCGAAATCAGCTGGCGCGCGAACTGGTCGAAAGGCATGTTCTCCATCAGGGCGCGATACAGCCACGCGCTGATTTGTTTGCGGCCGCCGTCGATGTAGCCGGTGCCGGCGTAGTCGTTGCGCAACAGATCGTTCCAGAACGAGAGCCAATGCTCGGTGTAGTTGCGGTTGTCGGCCAGCAGCTCGTCAATCAATTGTTCACGCTTGGCCGAATTGGCATCGGCCAGGAACTCTTGCAAACTCTCCCGCGTCGGCAACAGTCCAATAAGATCCAGGTGAATGCGCCGCATGAAGGCCGCGTCATCGAGCGGCGCCGGTCGCGGCAAGCCGCGCTCCGCGAGATATGCATCTAGAATCCGGTCAACGGGATTCGTCCGGCCGTCGGCTGGCAGCGGCAGCTCGGGCCGACGGGGCCGCAGCGGCGGCTCGTAATTGCGCGGCGCGAACGAGAAGCCCGCTTCCCACGGCAGCCCGGAGTCGATCCACTCGCGGAGCGTATTCACTTCCGCCTCGGAGAGCGGCGGCTTGTCCTTGGGCATGCGGACCTCGGCATCGGCGTTCGTCACCATCTCGATGATGTACGATTCAGCCGAATTGCCGGGAATAGCCGAGGAGCTATCCACGATTTTTTCGCGCGTGTTGATCGAGAAGTCGCCCTCATGACGATGGCCGCCATGGCACTCCACACAGTGCGCCTTCAAGATCGGGACAACCGAGTGTGCGAAGTCGAACGCAGGTTTACTCTCCTGTGCGCGCAGCGCGGCGCCACTTGTCGTGCCCAGCAAGCCGAACAGAACACAATGCGCAAGGCGAATGATGGGCGACGGAATGTCCATGCGATTGAAGCTAACAGTGAATGCCGAAACACGTGCATTATAAGTGCGTTGCGCCAGTCGCGGCAAATCATCATTGCAGGGACGTTCGTTCTCGTCGAATGGCCCGACGGTGTATAGCCGTGGGCGACCTATACGGATCGCCAATTATCGTCGGCAAGCCGCGCAGTGGTGCAGGTGTTTCGTCGCCGTTTCAGGGCAATTGGTCGCGTCACCAGATAGGTCGATCCAGGGTCTTCGGTTACACTGGAAAGTGATTCGCAGGAGTCACCGATGTCCCGAATATCTGTCGCTTATGTCGCCGCATGCTTTTGCTTGGCATGGAGCGCGCCTGCTTGCGACTGCGGCGCCGCGCCGACAGTTTCGTACGATCGCGACATCCGGCCGATTCTTTCCGACAAGTGTTTTCGCTGCCACGGGCCGGACGCCGAGGCGCGCCAGGCCGATCTGCGGCTTGATACGCGGGGCGGCGTGACTGAGAGCGTTGTCGTGCCTGGCAAGCCCGAAGACAGCGAGCTCGTTGCGCGGATCACAAGCGACGATCCAGACGTGCGCATGCCGCCCCCAGATTCGAAGCTTACGCTGTCGAGCGAGCAAAAAAACTTGCTGCGCCTGTGGATCGCCGAAGGGGCCGAGTTCGCCGAACATTGGTCGTTCCAGCAGTTGCCCGAGGGCGTTGACGTGCCGGCCGTGAAAGATGCGAGCTGGCCGCGAGAGACGTTCGACCGCTTTGTGCTGTCGCGATTGGAATCCGAAGGCCTGCGGCCGGCGCCTCGCGCGGATGCGCTCCGGCTTCTTCGTCGTCTGACGTTCGATTTAACCGGCCTGCCGCCGACTGCCGAGGAATGCCGCGAGTTTGAAGCAGCAGCCGCCAAGAATTTCGATGCGGCTCTCGAGCACGCCATCGATCGGCTGCTGGCGAGCCTGGCGTTCGGCGAGCACATGGCCGTGGCCTGGCTCGACGCCGCTCGCTACGCCGACTCCTATGGTTATCAGTCGGACCTGCTCAATACACAGTGGCCTTATCGCGATTGGGTAGTGCGGGCGCTCAACGACAACCTTCCGTACGACAAGTTTCTCACCTGGCAACTGGCCGGCGACTTATTGGCGAATCCCACGCGCGACCAGATTCTGGCTACCGCGTTCAATCGACTCCATCGCCTCACCAACGAGGGCGGATCGATCGCCGACGAATGGCTTCTGGAAAACGCGGCGGACCGCGTCCACACGATGGGCACGGCCATCTTGGGACTCACGCTCGAATGCGCCCGCTGCCATGACCACAAATACGATCCGATTTCGATGCGCGACTACTACTCGCTGCTGGCGTTTTTTAACTCGATCGATGAGAACGGCCTCTACGACCATACGCTCAAGGTGCCAGCGCCGGCGCTTTTGCTGCCGACCGAAGCTCAGGTAGCGCGGCTCGCCGCGGCGGAGCGCGAAGTTGTTGCCGCGGAAGCGGCGCTCACCATGGCGATCAATGAAGGAGCGCCGCGCTTCGACAAATGGCTTTCAACAAGCAAGCGCCCAGTGAGCCCGGCCTTCCTCGGCCCCGGCTCCACAAGCGCTCCCGATCTAATTGCCTATTTCACCTTTGACGATGAACTCCCGAATTTGAAAAACGAAATCACCGGCAAGCCCGATGCCGGCGCCGCGCGCGATCTAACGAGCGTTCCCGGCATCCGCGGCCAGGCGATTCGCTTCGACGGGGATCACGGCGCCGTCTTTCCGGAGCTGCTCGAAATCGATCGCTGGGACAGTTTCACGATCGACTTCTGGCTTCGCGATAACGCGCGCAATCCGCTTCCCGTTGTCGTTCTGCAGCGCACATTTGGCACCGATGTGGGCTACAACGGCTTTGACTTGATGCTTGAGCGGTGCATTCTTGAGGTGCGGTTGTACCGCGTCTGGCCCGGCAATGCCATTGGAATACGTGCAGCGGCGCCGACAGCCGCAAGCGGGTGGCAACATGTTGCCATAACTTACGACGGCTCCAGCAAAGCCGCCGGGCTGCGATTGTTTCTAAATGGCGAGGAATTCGCCAGCCGCATCACTCGCGACAAAATTCACAAGAAAGCCTCCATTGCAACCTACGGCACGGGCCATTTCACGCTCGGCGAACGATTTCGTGATCGCGGATTCAAGGAGGGGGAGATCGACGAGCTGCGGATCTTCGATCGCGCCCTCACGCTGCTCGAAATTCGCGATTTGCACGATGGCCGCGCCTTGGCGGAGGCCTTGGCCGACGTGGATTCGCATCGCGACGCACTGCATGTTTACTATTTTTCGGCAGTTGATGAGCCTGCGCGAGACGCCGCCGAAAAACTGCGCGCCGCGTGGCAAAAGCTCGTGAAAGAAGAGGAGCCGCTCCAAGAAGTGCCCGTGATGGCCGAGCTTGCCCAGCCGCGCCCCGCACATATCCTTGCCCGCGGCGCATACGATGCACCCAAGACCGAGGCCAATCGAGTCCAGCGCGACACGTTTGCCGACATTCTAATCCCATTTCCGAAGGAAACGCCGCGGAACCGCTTGGGCCTGGCCAGATGGCTGACGGATCCGCGACATCCCCTGACGGCACGAGTTGCGGTGAATCGCCTATGGACGAATTTCTTTGGCCGCCCGCTCGTGTCAACACCAGAAAACTTCGGCCGGCAAGGCGCCGCGCCGATGCACTCGCAGCTGCTCGATTGGCTGGCACGCGATTTTGTTGACCATAGTTGGGATGTGAAGCGGCTTTGCCGCATGATCGCGCTTTCGGCTACGTATCAACAAGATTCGCGGTGCCCGCCTGAGCTTCGCGAGCGTGATCCGGAAAATGCATTGCTTGCACGCGGGCCAAGCCGGCGTCTTTCAGCCGAGCAGATTCGTGACCTGGCGCTGGCCGCATCCGGTTTGATCGACCGTCGCTTCGGCGGCCCGCCCGTGTCGCCCTATCAACCGGGCGGCGACCTATGGCGCGAAACAAACACGATGTCCCCCGCCTACCAGCAATCAACCGGCCGCGATTTGTATCGCCGCTCACTGTACTCAGTGTGGAAACGGACCGCGCCGCTGCCCAATATGTTGGCCTTCGACGCCGTGACGCGCGAGGTGTGCACCGTCTCGCGCGGCCGCACTAACACACCACTGCAGGCGCTAGTGCTCCTCAACGACGTGCAGTTTGTCGAAGCGGCTCGCGCACTGGCCACGACCGTGCTGCAGTCGCAATCGACATTGCCGGATCAGATTCGCGAGGCTTTTCTGCGGCTCACCGGTCGGCAGCCAGACGATGACGAACTGCGGCTGTTGGCCGAATTGTGCGCAGAGCAGCGGAGGCTGTTTTCGGAAAAGGCCCCGGACGAGGCCGCGAAATTCGTTCGGCTTGGCCAGTCACCGCCCGACGCGGCACTCGACCCGGTTGATCTCGCCGCGCTAACGGTAACTTGCCAGGCCATTCTGAACCTGGATGCCGCAACCTATGAGCGATGAGGTCAGGGATTGCAGCCCGCAGCGCGAGCACGGGATGCTATGTTTCCGTGTTGCGCCGCGGGTTCCAATCGGTGTGGTTTTGCAAAGGCTTATCCGACGGGCGCATAGTTTACATTGCCTTGGAGCCGCCGGATAATCATCAGCATTGGCGGCTCGGTGGCTTGCGCATATTGGTGGGGTATGCAAGTCCGTTGTCCTCATTGTCATGTTCCTTTCGACACGGTCGCGGACGCGTCCTGGACCGACATGTTGTGCCCGTCGTGCGAGCGAAGCTTCAGCCTTTCGGGAGATGCAGAGACCTGCTCGTATGGCCCCGGTATCCAGGTGCTGGGCCGGTTCGAGCTACTGCAACAAGTCGGTGCGGGAAAATTCGGCAGCGTGTGGAAGGCCCGCGATACGCAGCTGCAGCGCTATGTGGCCGTAAAAATTCCGCGTCAGCGAGATCTTAACGCGCGCGAAACGGAAATCTTTCTGCGCGACGCGCGTGCCGCGGCCCAATTGCGCCACCCAAACATCGCCAGCGTTCACGAAGTCGGGCGCGAGAACGACACCGTTTACATCGTCAGCGACTTCATCGATGGGGCCAGCCTGAGCGAGTGGCTCACTGGCAAGCGGCCGACTACGCGCGAGGCGGTGGAAATGGTGACCAAAATCGCCGACGCCCTGGAGCACGCACATGAGGCCGGTGTGGTGCACCGCGACTTGAAGCCGGGCAACATCATGCTTGATCGCCGCGGCGAGCCCTACGTCATCGACTTCGGCCTGGCGCTTCGCGAATTCGGCGAAATGACGGTCACCGTCGAGGGTCAGCTGTTGGGCACGCCGGCCTACATGCCGCCCGAGCAGGCGCGCGGCGAAGGGCATCGCGCCGATCGCCGCAGCGACATTTACTCGTTAGGCGTGGTTTTGTTCCGGCTGATCACCGGCGAACTGCCATTTCGAGGTGACGGGCGGATGTTGCTCCTGCAAATCCTGGGCGACGAACCGACGCGGCCGCGCAAGCTCAATTCCAACGTCCACCGTGATCTGGAAACGATCACGCTCAAGTGCCTGGAGAAGGATCCCGCGAAGCGATATCAAACAGCCCGCGAATTGGCCGACGACTTGGGGCGCTTTCTGGCTTATGAACCGATCAAGGCGCGGCCTGTGGGCCCCTTGGAACGCGCCTGGCGCTGGTGCAAAAGGCGGCCGGAGGTCGCGGCGCTCCTGGCCGTTCTGTTCGTCGTCCTTGTCGCTGTGGCGATCATCGCCCCAATTGTCGACGAGCTTCGGGATGAATCCGAACGCCGCCGCATCGCTTTGCAAAACCAGGTCGCCAGCAATATGTTCCAGCGCGCGGGCGAAGAGTACAACGACGGCAGGCTGATGCAGGGAATTGCCCTGTTGGCCGCTGCCGCCGAGCAAGCTGACCCAAAAAATCCGCTGCGTCAGTCGCTTCTGCAGTTGATGCCAAGCTGGTCCGCAGAAGCAGGCCACCCGATCGTGCATGGCGGTGCGGTGATAGCGGCGGCGATCAACCGCAACGGCCGGACCGCTGTTTTCGGTGGGCATCAGAAAAAGATCCGACTTTGGAATCTGCAAACCGCGACGCCATTCGGAAAGCCGCTGAGCCATGAGGATTCGATTCGAGTCGTCGCGTTCAGCCCTGACGGCGGGAGGGTTCTGACCGGCAGCATGGATGGCACAGCCAAACTTTGGAACGCTCGAACGGGTGAGCCCATCGGTGAAGTGATGCAAATCGGTGTCAAGGGTGCCGAAGTTTGGGCCGCAGGCTTTAGCTGGGATGGAAGTCTCGTGGTTACAGGGTCGACCGATGGTTCGGCTCGGCTTTGGGACGGGCAAACCGGGGAATCGAAGGGAAAACCGTTGCACCACGGCGCACGCGTGCTATCGGTGGCCTTCAGCCCCGATGGTTCGGCCGTGCTGAGTGGAGGCTTCGATGGAAAGGTCCACGCGTGGGACGTCGAATCGCAGGAGCACCTGGGGCAGCGGATCGACACTCAGAAGCCAATTTATGCGATCGTCTATAGTCCGGACGGCAGCAGAATTCTTATTGCCAGCGGCGCTGAAGCACGGCTTTGGAATCCCGACACGTGGCAATCCGAGCGCGAAATCATCCGCCATAAAGATGTCGTCTACGCGGCGGCATTCAGTCCCGACGGTCGGACCGCGTTAACCGGCAGCTTCGACAACACGGCACGGCTGTGGGATCTGGCAACGGGCCATCAAGTTGGCCAGTCGCTCGAGCATGCGGGAAAAGTCATGGGCGTGGCATTTACGCCGGATGGCCGCGCGGCAGTGACGGGCAGCGCCGATTTAACCTCGCGAACGTGGTCGATCCGGACCGGCCGCACATTACATCATGACGGCGCCGTTCACGCCGCCATTTTCGACGCAACCGGCCGAACCGTGTTCACCGCAAGCGCTGACAAGACGGCGCGCCGCTGGAATGCGCGCACGGGCGAGTTCATTGGCGAACCGATGCGGCATGAGGCGGCCGTGACGGCATTGGCGATCAGCGGCGACGGCAAGACGCTTTTTACGGGAAGCGGCGACGGCCGGATTCATCGTTGGGAAGCGTCCAGCGGCCAATCGGCCGGTGATGGCTGGCAGGTCGGCGCGGAACCGGTCGCGATCGACTGCTGTCGCGATGGTAAATCGCTTCTGATTGAGTGCGCCGACAAATCAATCCAGTTGTGGGATTTCGGCTCGCGCGCCGCCCTTTCGCCGCGGCGATCCTTCGGCGAATCGGAAACTTTGATGGCGCGCAACGGCGATGGCCGAACGGTGCTGGTGGCCGACAAAAAAGGGACGGCCTGGCTGCTCGACGTGGTGACTGGTGCGCGTCGCGGTTCGCCGCTGAACCACAATGCGAGGATCATGGACGCAGTCTTCAGCGGCGACGGCCGTTCAGTCGTCACAGGCAGCTGGGACCAAGAAGTGCGTCGCTGGAATGCGTCGACTGGTGCTGCGATCGAACCAGCATTTCGTCACGACGGTATCGTCTTTGCCGTGGCTTGTGATCACAGCGGTCGGGTTATCTTAAGCGGCGCCGACGATCAAACGGCGCGGGTTTGGGATTCAAAAACGGGCCGGGCGAGCGGTCAGCCCCTTCGGAATTCCTTTACGGCTTCGGAGGTCGCGCTTAGTCCTGATGGCCGGTTGGCTTTGGCGATCGGCGACTACGGCGAGGTGCGGTTATGGGATGTGTCCAGTGGCAAGCCGCTTGGGCGACCGCTTCAGTATGAAATCGCCACCGACAGGCAACCGTTTAAGGTGATGGACGGCCGCTTCAGCCCGGACGGTAATTTGATACTTTTCCAGTGTGCCGACGGCACGGCGCGGATTTACGATGTTCCGCAA
>DATFGJ010000601.1:0-5022 GCA_035249585.1 Lacipirellulaceae bacterium | reverse complement strand
TATACTCTTTGCAATCCGGGCGCTTCGTTCCGGCGGGCAACTGGGTTCTGGGGTTTTTTTACTGTTGATTGGAAAGATAATGCCGGAGGTCATTTTCCGCCCGCAATCGGGCCTCCCGCCCGTCGGCCCAGGCGACTTCGGTAGGCAAGACTCAATAGCCGCGAGGAAGTTTCTCAGTGTTTAATCGCCTGATCGTGACTGCGATGTTGCTGTTGATCGCGCCAGTTCAATCGCCGGTGAACGCGCAATTAGTTACCTTCGATCAGACGCCGGCGGGGACCGCTCCCGTCGACAATTCGGAACTTACGTCTCCGTATGCCATCAGTGGCGGCGGTACGGTCCAGTTCTTCTTCGACACCAGCGGGAACGGCTCATTCGATTCAGGAGTTGACGCCCTTTCAATCTTCGAGGCCGCGGGCGGCGCTGATTCGCAGAGTGGGTTTGTGAACAATGGTCTCGCCATGGACGATACCGAAGCTCCAGGCTTCGAAAACCGGCTCGGTACGTTTTTCGTGCGTCAGCCGGCAAGCTTCGGTGCTATCCCGGCGCCTTTCATCGTCGATTACGACACGGCTCAATCGATCACCGCCTTGTCGGGAGAGATCTGGGACATCGACGGAGTTAACAATCCTGCAGACCCTGGGTTTGGAACCGAGCAGTGGCTCGTAGAAGTCCTCAATGCGTCCGGGGTGATTCTCGCCAGCCAGGTCTCCCCGCTGGGGACCGAGCCGACGGTCCCTCTCGATGGTCGGCCTTGGCTATTTCAATTCACGAATCTTCCGCCAGGCGTCGACAAGATCCGGATCACGTTCACTGGCACAAGACCCGCCGTTGGTCTGGCCTTCAACAATTTCAGCCCGACGGTCGTCGTGCCAGAACCCAGCAGTTTGCGCGTCTTGATCCTCGGGCTCATTCCGCTACTGACAGTCGCCGGCCGGCAGCGGCGGAGTGGCATGCCGATGTCTTGAATAGATCCGGTGTGTTGGCGGGACCGCGTGCTCAGGTCATTTGGCAATATTGTGGCATCTATTCGAGCGGGCTCAATATGCAACGGCATGATAAACTTCACCGCAGCGGATGGCAGTTCAGCTTGAGAACCTTGTTGTTTCTCATGTCTATTGTCGCATTCTGCTCCATGCTAATCGGCGTTTCGGCCATCCTGGCAACCGTCATCGTGCCGTTTCTTGCCATGGCGCTTGTCCGGACGCTGCGCACCCGCCGGCCGCTCGCTGACGAGGCAATCGAAAGACGCCGCCGCGGACTCATGACGACCTTTTGCGCGTCGCTCGTCCTTATTGTTACGTTACTTGCGGTGTCGGCCGCGACGGCTGTCTTCGCCTTAGCGACGGCGACGTTGATCGCGCTCGATTTTGCCGCGCGCGGTTGCAGGCCCGTATTCGCAAGATTGCAGCCTGTGCTTAAGCAAGCTTGGAGGATGACACGTGTGGCCTTCCGACACTTGGCTTCACTGGGCAGTTATTCAAACATTCAGCGAGCTCTCGATTGGAGCAGCGCCACTGCCCTATTGGGCACGCGGTACCTGGTTGCGGCAACCGGCATCTTGCACCGGCGGTACTGGCGGCTCGACTTGCGGGAGCTTGAATAACGTCCATCTATAGAATTCCTCCGGGTCGGAACTCTATTCGCTTAATCAAAAGAAACCATAGTCGCCCGGCGGCTCAACTTCTTTGTATTCAAGATCCATCTGGATGTCCTCTTCCGTTGGAAACTCAGGAAGGAACACACGTGTTGGCGGTTCGTAACCCTCAATCTCTCGAATCCGCAGACCACTGGGTTCAGCGAAAAGACCAGCAGAAGGCACCGATGCGAGTTCCTGTAGAGCCGTGATTGTGATTCCATGCTGTTTGCACAGTTCGCCGAGCTCGTCCTCAATCGCTTGTATGCCAGCGGCATCAATCACATCCGTTGTTACTGCCTCGGGATCATAGTAGTAGAAGCGGTCAAAGTTCGGATGGTCTGAGTAGAAATATTCTATTTGACTCCCGATCAGGTCGTAAGGAAGCTTCGCTTGTGTCAAATGGAGGATTGTCTGCTCGCTTTCCCGCTGCCCGCGATTGTCTGGGCCTATGCCCATTCCATAGCGTGCCTTCAATAAGTTCAGCCAAACCTGATCCCAGCGGCGATAGTCGATGTACCATCGAGTGCGAGCGAGGCGTGCTACTTTTTCAAGCGGCAATTCTTGTGTCGATTTCTTGGCAACCTTTTTCTTGCTCGTCTTCTTCCGTGGTGCGGCCGTCTTCTTCTTGGCGACCTTCTTTTGGGCGACCTTCTTTTGGGCGACCTTCTTTTGGGCAGCCTTCTTTTTGGCAGCCTTCTTCTTGGCAGCCTTCTTCTTGGCCATCGTTGTCTCCTTCCAGAAACTGGAACGATGAGGTGCATCGCGACAACTGATGCTACCGTATTTGTCGTGTTCCGTGGTAGAATCCCGGCATCTACGCCGGCGGATCAACTCGACGGCGTGTTAGCCGAACCTCCGATTGCGGCTTGGAGTTTTTGCCATCGATCCGAGTCCGCGTGTTCCCGCTTCCACTTTGTGCAGAGCGCAAAGCGAGAATGAGTTTGGACGGCACGGCGATTCGCAGATACGGAAGAGTGCGGCGCATAGAAGCGGCCCAGCGACTTACCGCAGTATAGCGGAAAGCGCAATAAAAACCCCGGCTTGTGGGCCGGGGAGGCGTATTACCGGACTACCTTCAGTGCGCCTTTATTTGCCTTTAAAGTATTCCTGAATCTTCCCGTCGATGACACCGCACGTGGCGTACCACGGACTGTCGGTAATCGTCATGGTGATCTTATGCTTGCCGTCGGTCGTGTATGAACCCTTGAAGTCTTTGTGCTTAAGCGTTCCTTTATTCTCGTCGCCCGAGAGAGTGACTCCATTTTTCTTCAATTCCGGTGTTACCTTTTCCAGGACCTCCTTGACAGTGCCTTTGACTGTAATATTGCTCGTGCAAGCCATCTATTCATCCTTTCGTTCGAGTGAGAAACAGGAGGTGGTTCCACACGGCTTTCTTGATCGGCGAGGCTCGACCGCAAAAGCTGCGATGATCATAAGAATTTTCGACGGCCGATTGCAAGTGGGGCGGAGCCTAGAAGGCGACTGTTGAAAAAATATCGCCCGCGCCGAAAGCACCGGATCGCATTCGTAGCAGCACGCAAGCCATCAGGCCGAGCGTCGTCACGGCCACTCGCAGATACTTGGGCATTAACGCGTAGCTTGCCACAATTGGATGCCGTAAGCCTGGGTCCGGCAAACGGTACGGGGTACGCCGTACGGGGTAGACGCTAGCCAGTTCAATCCGTGAGTCGAAGTGCGTAAGCCATTTCAGTACTCCGTACTCAGTACCCAGTACTCGGTACCCAGTACTCGGTACCCAGTACTCGGTACTCAGTAGCGGCTCACAACAGACGATTCGGTTATACTTCGTACCGCGCACCTATTGGAGTCCCTCAACCCTCGATCGCCAATCACCCCATGCCCGCCGCGCGTTCTTTCACCGATCTGCAGTTCTGGCAGCGTGCCCGGCAATGGTCGAAGGATATTTATCAGCTCGCGCAAGAACCTTCATTTGCGCGTGACCAGCGGCTTGTCATTCAGATCAACGATTCGTCGGAATCCGTCATGGCCAACATGGCCGAAGGCTTCGGCCGCGGGACGCAAGAAGAATTTATCACGTTCCTCGGCTACGCGATCGGCAGTTTGGACGAAACCCAATCGCACCTGTGCGCGGCATACGACCGGCAGCACATGGATAAGGACACGTTCGGCCGAATGTGGCAGGAGGGCATCGAGATTCGCAAACTGACGGTGGCCTTCATCCGCTCGATGATCCTGCCGCGCAGCGGGGTGCGTACCCTGGGCCGGCCGCCTGCCTGGTCCAGCCGCGTTTGGGAAATCTACGAGCGCGTGACCGGGCAGCCGCGCCCGGCCATGTTCGAACCGTCGCCGCCGGAAATGCCGGTGCCACCTCGTAACGACCAGCCGCCCGCCTAGCCGTATACGGCTCTCGGTGCTCAGTACGCAGTACCGATCTACATCGACTCGCCCTGCGGCACCTACTGGTCATTGCATTAAAAGTAAACAGTTGCGGGCTATCAGTTCTCGGCTATCGGCCAGACTGTCTGGCCGATTGCTGACAGCCGATAGCTGAAGGCGTGAAAGATTGGGCCGGTCGCCGTGTGTTAATATGGTGGCTACGAGGCTCAGATGCAATTGACGGCGACGCCTGCCAATACGCGTGCCAGCTTGATCGCCCGGTTGTCCGATGGCGCGGATGTCGAGGCTTGGGATGAGTTTGTGCAAATTTATTTGCCGCTGTTGTATCGGATGGCGCGGCGTAAAGGACTGCAGCATGCCGATGCCGAGGAGCTAGGGCAGGAAGTGCTGATGGCGGTGTCGCGGGCCGTGCATCGCTGGCAGCCGGACGCGGCGCGCGGGCGGTTTCGCGACTGGCTGTTTCGGATTGCGCGGAACCTGATTATCAACTTCCTGACGCGGCCCAAGTATCGCTTTGGCGGCAGCGGCAACAGCGACGTGATGCGTATGCTGCACGAAATTCCGGCGGCCGGCGGCGCGCCGTCGGCGCTGTTTGATCTGGAGTATCGGCGCGAGGTTTTTCGCTGGGCGGCGGCGAAAGTTGAGAGCAGTGTGACGCCGGCCACCTGGCAGGCGTTCTGGCAGACAAGCGTGGATGGCAAAACCGTGGCGGAAGTTGCGCGGCTGCTGAGGATGACGGCGGGGAGTGTTTACATCGCGCGCAGCCGGGTGATGGCCAAACTGCGCGAAGAGGCGAGCCGGTTTGAGAAACCGGATTGAGGGTTGACCGAGTGTGGGAGGCCTCTCCGAGGCCGATGGGTTGTTGAGTTAGGGAACGCAATCGGCGTCGGAGACGCCTCCCACATGCAAGTTCAGCAATGAACAATAACATTAGACAATGTGAGAACGTGCGGCTCGGCGCGCTGTTGGCTGAGGATGAGGCGAGCGATGCGTTTCGCACGGCC
>DATFGJ010000600.1:0-3334 GCA_035249585.1 Lacipirellulaceae bacterium | reverse complement strand
CGTTATGACCGCATCGTCATTGATTCGCCACCGGTGATGCCGGTGGCCGACGCGCGCGTGATCGCTGCCCTGGGTGACGCGACAATTCTCGTCCTGAGGGCCGAACGCTCCACGCGTCGAATGAGTCTGGCCGCTCGCAATGAACTGTGGCGCGTACGCGCGACCCGCATCGGCGTTGTAGTCAACGGCGTGCCCATCCGCAAGCAAGGACACTACGGCAGTGGATACGGTTACGGCTACGGTGAGTACGGCGGCTACGTCACTAACGGCGACGGCCACGACGACTCCACCGAAAACGGTCGCGCCGCCAAGCGCAAGACGCTGCTCACGAAACAGGTCGCCGAATAGGGCGCGTCAGCCCCGGGATTTGCCGGAGTCGCGTCGCGAATGATGCAACGCACCTTAAACCCCCGGTAGAGACGGGGGCTGGGTTGCCGGATACCGCGCGCAGCGCCCATGAGCACGCCTCCCTTGGCAAACTGGCTCCCCGAGCAGCAGCGGCGGCTTGATGAATTTTGCACGTCGCGATGCGTCGACATCCATTGCCATTGTCTCGCAGGGCTCGATGATGGCCCCGCCACTCTGGAAGAATCGCTGGCTCTCTGCGAGCTGCTTGCGCGCGACGGCATTACCACGGCGGTTGCGACGCCGCACCAGCTTGGGCGCTATGATCGGCTCAACTCGGCGAGCGTCGTCCGCGAGGCCGTGGCCGAGCTGTCCGCGGCGTTGGCGTCGCAGCAGATTCCGCTCGAAATCCTCCCCGGCGGCGACGTCCGCATCGATGAGCGGTTGCCGCGATTACTCGAATCGGATGATATCCTGACCGTCGCTGATGCCGGGTACCACTTACTTCTCGAATTGCCGCACGAGTTGTTCGTCGACCCGCTGCCGACGATCGACGTGTTGCGCGAGCACGGCCTTCAACCGATTCTTACTCACCCCGAACGGCATGCCTATTTGCACGGCACCATCGATTGGGCAACGGATTGGACGAGGCACGGCGCCGTGCTGCAAGTCACGGCGGGCAGCTTGCTGGGCGATTTCGGCGGCCGAGCCTTCGAAGAGGCCTGGCGCCTGGTCGATGCCGGGCTGGTCAGCCTTATTGCCACCGATGCGCATGATGCACGGCGCCGGCCGCCGCGAATGACCGCCGCGTTGACGGCGCTCGCCGAGCGGGTCGGCGCAGATGCGGCTCGCCGGCTCATCATCGATAACCCGCAGCTCGTGCTCAACGGGCAGCCCATCGAATTGCCAAACTAGTTCTCTTCACTGATGCTTGCGCAACCCATCCTAGATCCTGACTTGCTTCCGACGTCAGGCCGACGCTGGGATTGGGCCACGCTGGGGCTGTTGATCGCTATCCTGATATTCGCCCCGGCCTCGTTCGGCGCCGTGGAAGCCTGGAGCCAGCTGATCGTGATCGTCGCTGCCGCGGCCCTGGGCATTTGCCTCGCGCTTCGGGCACTGGTCGATCGCGAATTCAGTCCAGCGTTCACCTGGTTGTACTGGCCGCTGCTCTTGTTTGTTTTGCTGATTGCGCTGCAATTGCTGCCGCTTCCAGCGGGAATAGTGGCCGCGATATCGCCATCGACGCTTACGACGAAGCAAGAGCTGCTGGACGGCGAACCGCTACAACGCACAACGCTTAGCTTCAACTCGCATTCGACCGCCGAACACTTGCGCCTGGTTCTCGTAGGTATCACGGTGTTCGCGGCGGTCGCCAGCTCAATACGCAATTCGCGGCAGGTAAAGAACCTGTTATTGGCGATTTTTGCGATTGGCTGTGCGGAGGCGACTCTGGCGATCGCCCAAATCGCCACCGCCACCGGCGAGATTTACTGGAGCGTGCCGTCCGGCCGCCCGATCGCGACCGCGGGCACATTCATCAATTACAGCCATTTCTGCCAGTTCATGAACCTCTCGCTCGGCGCCGGCATCGCGTTCTTGCTCATTCGACTGCAGGATGAGCAGCGCCTCACGCTGCGCGGCGCGGCATGGCGCGACTCGCTGGCCCGATTGAACTGGGAACACTATGGACCGCTGCTGGCCGGAATCGTCCTCTGTGCCATCTCAGTACTCACCTCGATGGGCCGAAACGGGGCGATCTCGATGTTCATCGCCGCGACCGTGATTGGGGCCGCGCTTTACCGCCGGGGCTCGCTGACCTGGCGCGGTTGGTTGCTCGGCGCGGTTCCGCTCGCCGTGCTCGCCGTGCTCCTCGTGGTCGGCTTCGACATGGTTTACGAGCGGCTGGCCACGCTTCGCGATGCGCGTGCCTACGAAAACCGCTGGCAGGTGACCTCGGCAACGCTGCGCGCGTGGAGCCACTATCCAATTTGGGGAACCGGGCTGGGCACGCACGAGTTTGTGTTTCCCATGTTCGATACGGCCGTCACGCCGGCGCTGGCCGCCCACGCCGACAACGATTACGCCCAGCTATTGGAGGAAATGGGCGTGGCCGGCGCGGCGATGGTTGCGGCTTATGTGATTGGCATCGCCGCGCTAGTGGTCAGGCTCGCCGTTGGCGGCAAATCCGCTTCGTCAGCCGCCGCCTACGGCATCGCGTTCGGACTCGTTGCCGTGGCAGTCCACAGCGCCAGCGACTTCGGCCAGCGACTGCCGGCGATTTTCTGCTTATCGGCGACGCTGTGTGGATTGCTCGTGGCAATTTCGCGAATCGAAAACCGGGCCGCACAAACGAAGCGCGGCGAGCTGCACGCCCAATCGCCACGTGCTCGGTCGCTGCGCTTCCCCGCGGCGGCCGTCGCGTTAATTTGCGTTGCGGCCGTTTCGGGCTGGACGATTCGTGGCGCGTACGCTGCGTTCCTGGGCGAACGCTGGTGGGCTGCTACGCTCGCCGTCGAATCGCGCATCGATCGCGCGCCAGACCAGGCCACCGACGACGACTACAGGGATTTGCTCTATGCCGCTGAGCAGGCCGCCAAGAGCGATCCGGCCAACGTGAACTACGGATACTGGCTCAATTCCTACCGCTGGGATTCGATCAGCCGCACGATCGATCCGGACACCGGCCAGGTCGTGCTGCATGCAGACCAAGTGCCGCAGGTCGCGCAGATCGCAAGCGATCTGGCCGGCGTCCGGCGAATCTGTCCAACGTTCGGCCCGCCGTATGCGCTCGAAGGCCAGCTGCGGCTGCTTGTGTTGAGCGAGCCGCGCGGCGCCGAGCTGATTCGCAAAGGCATGCGCCTCGCGCGCTATGATGCGCCGACGTGCCTCGCCGCCGGCGAATTGGCCGTGCGCGAAGGCCGGCTGGATGAGGCCGAGCCGCTGCTTGCGCGGGCCGTGGCGCTTGCGCCCGGGTACTTCCGTGAAG
>DATFGJ010000599.1:0-4784 GCA_035249585.1 Lacipirellulaceae bacterium | reverse complement strand
GCGCCTGGCGTGAACCAGCTGCGAATTATGGCCGCGGCCGCGACTGGCAACTTGGCCGACGAACAGCTGGCACAGACAAACGTCGTCGCGCTGGCCGATTTGAAGCTGCAGGTCAGCGATCCGAGCGGGCCGGTGGCCGTCGGCGAGCAAGCCGTTTACGAGATCCGCGTGCAGAACCGCGGCGCGAGCACGGCCAACGAAGTGAACGTCGTGGCCCTGTTCTCCGAAGGCATCGAGCCCGACCAAGTGGAAGGCGCGATGTACACCGTGGCCGATGGCCGAGTCACGTTCCGAACGATCGAGGAGCTGCCGGCCGGCCGGGAAATCGTGCTGCGAATCCGCGCCCGCGCAGCGCAAGCAGGCACGCACGTATTCCGCGCCGAAGTCCTCTGCCGCGACCTGGAAATCAAGCTCGCGGCCGAAGAAACCACGCGCTTCTACGCCGAGGACGTACCCCCCGAGGGCGGTCACACCATATCCGACCAGACATCGGTTATCACCGACGGATTTCAATCCTCGGCGCAGTAAATTCTCCTTCTTGAAAAACGCCTGCATGCGTGCAGGGTTCTGCCCTTGGTCGCTCGGGATTCGCGGCTATAATCTCGCTCCGCGCACGCGGCCGATGTGCTAGCGTACGACATGCAATACCCGGACATCGGGCACCACGACGCGCCGTGGACCGTCGACGACCGCTGCGTGGCGGTGCCCTGGTCCGGCTAGCGCTCGCACTCGGGCCTCCCTTCATTGCTCGCCTTCCCGTCAGATGTCCCGCTCCCACTATCACCGGCTCGCACTACCGACCAGCATCTTGGCCGCATGCGCGCTCATGCACTCGGGCTGCGGCACTACGCGTTCGACGGACACGACGCGCACGGCCACGGAGCAGCTTCTCATCTCGGACGCCATCGATCGTGCGGTGCAAACTGTGAACGTGCAATCTCTCGCCGGACAAACAGTGTATCTCGACGACAGCCGGCTGGGCGAGGTCGTGGATCGCAATTACTTGATCAGCACGCTGCGGCAGCACCTGTTGGCCAGCGGATGCGCCCTGCGCGCGGAGCGCGATCAGGCCGACTATATCGTCGAGGCCCGCGCCGGCGCGATCGGCACCGACCGCAACGACCTGCTGTTCGGCGTGCCTTCGATGAACGTGCCGCAAATCCTTCCCGTGCAGCCCGTGCCCGCGGCGATCCCCGAGGTGCCGATCGCCAAGCGCCGCGACCAGCGCGGCATCGCGAAGATCGCGGTCTTCGCTTACCATCGCGAAACGGGCATGCCAGTATGGCAATCGGGCGTCGCGCATCAGGAAAGCTCGGCGAACGATGTGTGGATTCTGGGCGCCGGCCCGTTCCAGCGCGGCACGATTTACGAAGGAACCGCCTTCGCCGGCAAAACGATCGGCCACGATGAATCGAAAGACGAGAAGGGCGCTGAGCCCCGCCCGCCGGTCGACTTGGCCCGCGCCCGTGTCTTCACAACGCCGCAGAGAATTGCGGCAAGCGCTGCGGCCCCGCCGGCGAACAGCGAGCAGGCCGTCGTGCCCGCTGCGCATGAAGAACCGGCCGTGCAGCAAGAGCCGGCAACGGCTCCCAATTCGCCTGCAGCGATTCCGAGTACGGCACAAGCCTCGCCGCCCGCTCAGCAGCCTGTGCACTAGCAATTGTGGCAGGCGTCTCCGACGCCGATTCTGCGGCGCGATCAAGCCCCCGCGAGTCTCAACTCAAGACCGGTATCCCGGAATGAGACGCTCTCGCCGCCGACGCTACTATCCGTGCCGCGCGTTTTTTGCCGTTCTTTAGCACGAGATTCCTCGGTTTTTCTCGAAGAACGGTGACATTCAGCACCGCCAACCGGCCTGCCAGGGATACGCGGCTCGATGCTCGGCACGGCCGTTGCTTTCAATACCTGCAGTCGCAACACGCGACCGCATGCTCGACGCTCGGGCAAGGCGCCCGGCGCGAGCTTACACGCTGTTCGAGTCGGACAAGGAGTTTTCTGAGATGCTTGTGCTTAGTCGGAAAGTGGGCGAACGGATTCACGTCGGTGACAATATCGTTTTGGAGATTCGCCGGATCGCCGGTAATCGCGTGACGCTGGCACTCGACGCGCCGCGCGACGTGCGAATACTGCGCGGCGAATTGGAGCGCGTGGCCAAGGAATTCAAATCGCCGGTGCAGCCACTAGCAAACGGTTCCGTAGCGCCGGCGCCGCTGCCGCTGCTAAATAATTTGGCGCCCGAAGCAACTAGCCCTGATTGCAGGATTTGAGCGGCATAAAGTAGAACGGATAGCACGGAATCGTTTTCAGGTGGAATTAAGGATACGACTTCGCCCATGTCAGACCGCCTTTTGTGCCCACGTGCATCGGGGGGCGGGCGGTCTGACTCTTTTTGCGCCCTTTTGGCGTCGGGAGTCGTTGCCGTCAACGATCAGAAAGCTTGTCTAAGCTTCGACGCATCATCCATCCCGTCGGGACTTTAAGACGCCCAACCCCGGCTGCCAGCATGCAGAGCGGGGACATGGTGATAGCGGCTCGCAACGCCGCATTGACTGCGGTGACCTGCCTTCGATACTCTTCGCCCCAATCGGCTCTGCCGATGCTCTTCTGCTTCCTTCTCGACAACCGCGGGCAGCGGTCGGCGAAGTGACGCTCGGACTTTTTATGCCTGCACTGCGCATGGAGTACGACGTCCGTATGCGCGGCCGACGCAATAATTGCGTATTTTTCGTATCCGTTATGGTCGCGACGATCGTCGGCTGCGCGGGCTCATCGAAATGGGTCCAGGTCCGCGACACGCCGCGCAATCCGCTCGCTGGCACACTCGATCTGCTCGCGCCTGGGGGGCCAAAACCAACTGCGCGCACGATGCAGCTTCTACGTCGCTTCGATCTGGCCAGCGACCTGAACGGGGATGAGGCCGCGCTTCTGGCTCGGCTGGAAGATATCCAGCGTCGCGAGCCGAACTGTGAGCACGAATATGCGATGGCCGAGGTGGCCTACATCACTGCAAAGCGGACCGAAACGCTCAATCGCGGGCGAGCGCTGGAATTCTATGGCACGGCATTGGTGCACGCGTATCGGTATTTGTTCGAGCAAGGAGCAGGTGGTGCGGAGCAGAGAGTAAGAACCGCAGGCTCCACGCTCCCCGCTCCCCGCTCCCCGCTCAACCCGTATGATCCGCAGTTCCGCGGCGCCTCAGATCTTTACAACCAATCTCTGGAGGGCATGCTGCGCCTCGTCGAGCAGGAAGGCGAGCTACGGCCCGGAATGTCGCGCACGATCAAGACAGCCAATCACACATCTTCGTTCGAAGTCGTAATGCACAGCGCGGCGTGGAGGCCCGAAGAGATCGAGCGCTTCGAGTTCGTCAGCGACTACAAAGTCAACGGGCTGCAAAACCACTATCACGCGTATGGCCTGGGCGTACCTCTTATCGCGGTCCGGCGCAGCACCGACCAACAAGACGCCGCGGAAAGATTTTACCCGCCCAGCGTTTGCTTCCCAATGACAGCGTTCCTGCGCGTCGAAAAACCATTTCAATTTCCATATAAGGCGGCGGGTCCGCTCGTCAGTGATCCGACGGCTCCCCGCTTTGTTCTGGAGCTTCACGATCCGCTCGATCGGCAATACATCGACGTTGCCGGACGTGACGTGCCGCTCGAAGCCGATTTGAGCACGCCACTCGCGTTCTTCTTGAATCAGCCGCAATTCCAGGACAGCCATCTCTCCACGCTTGGGCTATTGCGACCAGGTGAGGCCCGTCAGCTGCAGGGCTTGTACATGCTCGAGCCATACGACGAGCGCAAAATGCCGGTCGTCATGGTCCACGGTTTGTGGTCGAGCCCTATCACGTGGATGGAAATGTACAACGATCTGCGCAGTGACCCGATCGTGCGCGAGCATTATCAATTCTGGTTTTACCTGTATCCAACCGGACAGCCGTTCTGGGTGAGCGCCACACAGATGCGCGAGGATCTTGCCCTGATGCGCCGCCAGCTCGACCCGAAGCGCGAGCATCCGGCGCTCGACCAGATGGTGCTCGTAGGCCATAGCATGGGCGGGCTCGTGTCGAAGCTGCAAACCGTAGAAAGCGCCGATGCATTCTGGCAAACCATGAGCGACCGCGAGTTTGGCGAACTAGAGGCCGATCCCGACACACGCCGGGCGCTTGCGACCACTTTTTTCTTCCGGCCGAACCCGTCGATCCGCCGCGTCGTGACCATCGGCACGCCGCACCGTGGCAGTCAATTTTCGAACCGTGTCACCCGCTACTTGGGCCAGAAGCTGATCACGCTGCCGCGCAAGATGCTCGAGGGTCGCGACGTGCTGGTGGCACACAATCGCGACTTTTTTCGGACCGATGCGCCGCTCGATATCCGCACTAGCATCGATTCGCTAGCGCCCGATTCGCCTGTGCTGCCCGTCTTGCTCACAGCGGCACCGGGCCCGTGGATCGCCTTTCACAACGTCGTTGGTCACGACACGGATGCCGGCTGGCGCGAATACCTGGTGGGCGACGGTGACGGCGTTGTTTCGCTGGCCAGCGCTCGGCTTGATGAGATGCGCCAGCTCCGCTCCCAGGTGATCGTCCCGGCCGATCACGTCAGCGTTCATCGCCACCCGCAGAGTATATTGGAAGTCCGTCGCGTGCTGCTCGAGCAATTAGCCGAGCTGGAAAATTTTCCTCATGGCTACGAGGCGCACGTCGCAGACGAGCCGACGAAAGAATGGCCAAGCGTAGCTCCAAGATGAAAAGACGAGGGAGGTTCGAGCATGTTCGCAGA
>DATFGJ010000598.1:0-6726 GCA_035249585.1 Lacipirellulaceae bacterium | reverse complement strand
CGTCGAATTGGTGGAAGAGATCACCGCCCGGCTACAAGCGGGCGAGCCATGCAACGTCGACGAGTACGCCGCCCGCTACCCCGAATATGCCGACCGCCTCCGCGACTGGATGACCGTCATGTCCGCCATGGCCGACCTCGGCCACTCCCTTCTCTCTCACAAACAACAGAAGGAGTCGGTTTGTTCCCCTCCCCTTCACAGAAACGAATCGGTCTGTTCCCCTCCCCTTCACGGGGAGGGGTCACACGTTCTGCGCTCGGGTGCCACTGCTGGCTTGTCCAGCAGTGCCCACGCCAACGGCAATTTCTCTCCCCTTCAGGGGGAGGGGTCTTCCGCCGCAGCCGGCCTTCTCGGCGACTTCCGCATCCTGCGTGAGGTGGGGCGCGGCGGCATGGGCGTCGTCTACGAAGCAGAGCAAATCTCGCTCGGCCGGCGCGTCGCGCTAAAAGTCCTCCCGTTCGCCGCGATGCTCGACCGCCAGCAACTGGCCCGCTTCAAAAACGAAGCCCGCGCCGCCGCCACGCTGGATCATCCCAACATCGTCGCCATTTACTCGGTCGGCGCCGAGCGCGGCGTCCACTACTACGCCATGCAGCTCATCGAAGGCCAGAGCCTGGCGCAGGTTCTCGACCAACTGCGCCGCGATCAGCCGCAGGGCGCTAGCCCACGGTTGAATCGGAATGGGGCTACCGTCGAGAGCAGTAGTGGAGTAGAGGCGCAGAGGAGCAGTGGTGTAGAGCAAGTCGCCGAACGCTACTCCACTACTCCACCACTCCACTCCTCCCTTACCGGCGACACTGAACCAGTCGCACGCCTCACAACGCTCCCCAACTTCAGCAGCAAGGAGTATTTCAAGACCATTGCCCAACTCGGCATCCAGGCCGCCGAAGCCCTCGACCACGCCCACCAGAACGGCATCCTCCACCGCGACATAAAACCGGCCAACCTCCTCGTGGACGACACCGGCAAACTCTGGATCACCGACTTTGGCCTCGCGCGCATCGAACAAGACGCTGGCATGACGATGACTGGCGACATCCTCGGCACCCTTCGCTACATGAGCCCCGAGCAAGCGCTCGCCAAACGCGTCGTCGTCGACCACCGCAGCGACATTTACTCTCTGGGCGTCACGCTCTACGAGCTGCTCACCCTCGAGCCCGCTTACAGCGCCACCGACCGCCAAGAATTGCTGCGCCAAATCGCCTTCGACGAACCGCGGCCGCCGCGGCAGATCAATTCACACATCCCAGCGGACCTCGAAATAATTGCTCTCAAGGCCATGCGCAAGGAGCCCGAACTCCGATATGCCACGGCGCATGACCTGTCAAACGACCTGCGCAGCTTTCTGAACGACCAGCCCATCAAGGCCAAGCCGCCCACCTGGCGCGAGCAATTGCTGAAATGGTCGCGCCGCCATCCCGCGCTCATTGGCGGCGCCTTACTATTTCTATTCGCCACAGCGATCATCTCGACCGCCAGTGCAATCCTTATTGTTCGTGCCCACAATCGCGAAACGATTCAGCGCCAGCTCGCTGATGTCCGGCTTCGTGCCGAAACAGAGGCCCGTGAGCAGGCCATCATCCAGACCGCCAGGGCGAAGGCCATCTCTGACCTATTTCAGACGACGCTGGCCTCGCCCGCGGGCGGAGGTCGCATCATGGGAAGTCAATACACCATGCTTGAGGCGTTGGATGACTTTGCCGCCCGCCTCGGTGATCAACTGTCGGAACAGCCGGAAGCAGAGACCGAGCTTCGCACCACGATCGGTGGCACTTACTTCTTTCTCGGACTCCCCGACCGGGCCGAGCCACATTTCAAACGAGTGATCGAACTTCGACGAAAGGTGCATGGCCCGCATCACGAGAACGTCGCCGACGGCCTCGTCGACTATGGGCGGAATCTCTTTGCGCAAGAGCGGTACGAGGAGTCCGAACGCCATCTGCAGGAGGCGCTGGAGATCTACCGTCAGCGCGGCGTCAGGGGCGACAACCTCATCTTTGCGCTGAGGTTCATGTCGAATGTCCTCGCATCGTCCGGCCGGCACGACGAGGCGGAGCGTATGATCGAACAGGGCTGGTCAGCGATGCAAGATTACGATACGTCCATTCAAGGATTTGCAACGGTGCTTGGCGTGGACGTGACCAACTACTGCGGTGAATTTGCCTGTTATTTTGCTGCGACGGGAAGGCCTCAGAAGGCCGCCGAGTTCCTCCAAAGGGCGACTCTCGCCGCCCAGCGTGTGCGGAATCCCACCGAGTCTGCCCAGGCTCTCACGTGCTTGGCAATCGCGCGGCTGCGACTGGGAGACCAAATCGGCTATCGAGAGGCATGTGCAAAGCTGGTCCAACTGGCACCTCGCATCACCGGTGATCAACTCAGATTAAATTGCATCCGGGTCCCCACGATCGGCCCCGACGCGGTGGAAGACCCGAGTCTCTTGGTAAAACTGGCCGAAGAATTTGCCGCCAACAATTCGCTCCGCACACCCTACATCGATCTTGCCGTGCTGGGTACAGCCCACTTTCGCGTCGGCCAATATGAACAGGCCGCGCAGTGCCTCGAAGAAGCTCTTTCCCAAATCCCCAGCGACGCGCCACCGAGTCACGGCCCGGATCTTGTGCGGCAGCTACTCTTTGCCATGACCAAGTGGCGACTAGACGACCGGGACGAAGCACGCCGCATGCTTCGTGAATTGCAACCGCGGATCGATGAGAGGCTCCGGTCCCCGTGGATTAATTGGGACGGTCGGGCAGTCCTCGAAATCCGCCGCCGAGAGGCCGAAGCCCTGATCAAACCGGATGAAGCCGCTGAAGCCGTGGAGAAGACAAGCCTGAACCCCGAACCCTAAACCCTAACAAAAAACGGGGCCGGTGAGCCCAAGTCGCCAAACCCGCGGCTCACCGGCCCACCGATCCGCTTGTGGCGGACAACCCGCCCCGCACCGCTCGCTTTGCGCGCGGCTCGCGGAGCACGGCCGTTTGCATTGTAGCACACACGAAATCCCAAGACGCGTCGAATGCCTTTGTGGAACTCAACGAACGGGTCAATGAAACGAGCGACTCAATGAAACGTGTAGTACATTCGCTTTGCTTTTTGACGTGGCTCAGCGCGGTCACCACTGTAGCCGCGCAGGGTTTCTACCCCGATTTCGCCCTGGTCATTCAGCTTCCAAACTACGAAACCTTCATGACAAACTTGGGTGATTCGCCGATCAGGATCGACGCCTATGTTATTACTTCCCAGTCCGGTTCACTCAGCCCGAGCGGCTGGAAACGGTTGAGTTCATCCGGCCCGGAAATCGTGGAGGCTCTGGGTCCGGGCGCTGATCAGTTTTTTGCCCCCAGCGCAACCGCAAATCAGTTGGTCGAGCTGAATCCGGCGGGTTCAGCGACGTGGCAGCCGGGTCAATCTTGGAGCATTGGGTTTCCGTTCAATTCGGACGTTCTGGGATTTGCTGATGCTGAATTCCTCATCTCTTCGCCGGACGGCTTGTTGCTGACTGGCGGCACCGTAGTCACTTCTCCCGAGCGGGCGCAGGCCACGCTGCTCGTGGTTCCCGAACCTTCGAGCGGTGTGTTATGCCTGTTGGGTCTAGGCGCATTGGTCGCGAAGCGCTGCGTTCCGCGCCGCCGCGAGTAGGTCGTGTTTCTTGACTTCGTTCTGTCCATTCGCGAGTAGGAAAAACCAATGAAAACACTCAGAACAATTGCTGCTCAATCGCCCCTGTTCCGAGAGAAAAAGTCAGCTGAGAACCGCCTTCGACTTCGACTGGCATTACTAATTCTCACCTTCGCCGCGTTCCAATGCTTCGCAAGTCGTTCGGCCGCGCTGCCTGTTGTGGAAAACACTGCTCAGTACACCGATCGATTTCTCCCGACGTTGCCAAACCCATTGATACCGCCTGGCGACAACCTTCAGATTTTTGCGGTCATTGAAACCACCGATCCTCCGGGCAGTCCGACAATCGCCGTCACCGCCAAGCAGGGCGACACGATTCTCACTCTTGACCGCTTCGAAACTCCCACAACTCCTCCCAACTTCTACTGGAAGTTTATTGATTTCGATCCGAGTCTAACAGGCGCGTGGGAGATCATTCCCACGGACAGCACGGGAACCGGCCCCTCGGCGTTCACCGATGCGCTCGCGGAACCAGAGCTTCTTCCCTTTGTCGAGTCAATCACCCCTCAAGGCTCACCTCTTGGCGCCTCGGTCGAGTGGACCCTTCCGGATCTCACCGGCTTCGATGTTGAATCGGTGCAGGTTCGAATAGTTCAAGTCACGCCCCGCAGCGAGGTGTTCGTTGTTGATTTTCTTCCTGTCGATACGACGAGTTTTGAACCCCCGTCCGGGGTTTTACAATATGGCGTCGAGTACGTGTACAACGTCGGCCTGTATGACGTTGAGGGTGCCAATACTGAGAATCGATCCGTCGCGCAGTCACAACCATTCCGCTACGCGCTCCCCGGCGACTTCAACGCCGACGGCACCGTCGATGCGGCCGATTACGTCGCCTGGCGCAAGACCGACAACCCGCAAGCCGGTTACGACGAATGGCGGGCCAACTTCGGAGCCTCGCTCGGTCTCGGCAGCGGCTCGGCGTTACCCTCCGCCGCGCCGCTGTCGGCCGCCGTGCCCGAGCCGGCAAGCGTGTCACTGCTGATAATGGCTGCTGCTATTGCGAGGCGGAAAACACGCAGAGTTACCTTAGCCGTACGCGCAGCTCGCAGCGTATGAAATACTTAGCATCGGAGCCTTTGTTGATACGGATAACGCCTCCCTAAGCTCATCTTGGGAGATGCGAGATAATTCGTCCGGCCGGGACATGTCAGCTTTCTTCGTCGGTTGCTTAGAGCTAAAGTACACTCCACAAAATAAGAGTTTTACCATCAGGGGCTTATCATGCGTCGCGCGCTGTTCATCCTCGCTTTGCTTGTTTTAGTAGCCCCCGCCACGTTGCATGCCCAGAGCGGTTGGCAAAATCGTCGGGCAGTTGCTCGGCCAAAGCCCATTCCGCTTGCTAACACGCCCGATTGGTTTAAGGATTACAAGTTCAAGCAAGACAAGTTCACGTTCGTTCGAATCAAGTACAACGTGAAGGAGCCAAACGACGGAAACCGCCGCCGTGCCTGGGGTCGATCGGCTTGGGCAACAGACCATCCGGATGCAGACTTGGCTCTTTGTAGTCAAATCGAAGAACTCACCAATCTGAAGACGGAGTCGCTAGTTCGTGAGCTGACTGACGAGACACTGCCCAACTATCCATTCATTTATCTCTCTGAACCTGGCCAGCTTGAGCTTGCAGACGCTGAGGTGACCGCACTAAGGAAGTATCTCGAAAACGGCGGCTTCTTGATGGTCGACGACTTCTGGGGCGATTCCGAGTGGCAGAACTTTTACGAGCAGTTCAAGCGAGTGTTCCCCGACCGCGAACCGACCGAACTTGATATCAAACACGAGATATTCAACTGCGTTTACAGCCTCAAGGAAAAGCCGCAGGTGCCGAGCATTAACTCGGCAATCTATGGTCGCGAAAGCGGTATCACCTGGGAGCCGTACCACGGCGGCGACTCCCGCACCGTGCATTTCAAAGCTATCTTCGACGATAAGAATCGCATGATGGCCATAATCTGTCACAACACGGACCTCAGCGACGGCTGGGAGCGTTCAGCGGAGGATGAGTGGTATTCCCAGGAATTCTCTGCGAAGAAGGCGCTGCCGATGGGCATCAATATCGTCTTCTATGCATTGACGCGCCCGTAGTTGTTGGGCCCTCCTGCGTCGCCCGTATGGATGCCGTGCAGGTCGGCGTCAACTATGTGTATGCCATCATTCTTGGTAACTGGGAAGGTTCCAATGTTGAAAATTCATCCTGGGCCTTTTCAGATCCATTTCGCTTCACGAGAGCCGGAGACTTTAATACCGACGGCACAGTCGATGCCGCCGACTATGTCTATTTGCGCAAGAATTTTAGTAACGATCAGGCCATGTACGATGCATGGCGCGCAAACTTCGGATCCTCGCTCGGTCCCGGCAGCGGCTCGGTGATACCCTCCGCCGCGCCGCTGTCGGCCGCCGTGCCCGAGCCCACCGCACTCGCGCCGGCCGCACTCGCGCTCGTGCTACTCGTCTGCCGACGGAGATGAATCAACAAATTGGACCAATCTTGTAGCAGACCAGGTGATGGAATTCCCTGGGCCAATCGTAAGTTAACCCGCAAGCGACGGTGCTGTGACGTCGGAGGCCCGCACGACAGCCGTTGCGCGCGGGCTACCCGGCCCGCCCCGTTTCCTGTACCGCACGCGAGCCGCAACACAGGACGTCAACTATCAAACTAACAACGCCGCAACTACCGCGCACACGCACCCATTTCCTACCACATTCCGTGGCCGATTCCAACCTTTTTTCTGCGCAAGCGCGCACGCGCTTTTTCTTCGCGTTTATCTTAAAAAACAACTTGGTTCTTGTTTTCGGCCACCAAGTGTGCTAATGTACACGTCGCGTTGTGTGAAGCTAATAGTTGTTAGCTCTCAGCTGCCTGCCCTGAGCTTGCCGAACCGTTAGCCAACAAAAAAGCCATCAGTTCATCCGATGGACAGCGCTACTGCTGCGCGCCGACTGGAACCTTTGAAGGGTGTGTCCAAATGCATCAGGTGGCCAAAACACAGTGGGGGAGTTTTGGCCATCTGACCGGTTCCCCGAGAAAACCGGCGCGGCTGGCTGCGAGCT
>DATFGJ010000597.1:0-3519 GCA_035249585.1 Lacipirellulaceae bacterium | reverse complement strand
AAACTATCCGGTTGAATTTCCGTCGGGAGGACCATAATAACGATTGGCCCGGGCCGACAAACATGGCTGTGCGCAGCACAGTCCGGCCTCGCCTTTCTTCGAGCGACTCCTCATCGTCGCAATCAACCGGATGTTTGACTTAGAGGCTGCGGTCGACGCCGAACGGCGATTGACTGCGGCCTTTTTTATTTAACCCGAGAGCTGGGAGCGAGGAGCACGCTTGAACAGCGTGCGCTTCCGCTTGCGGTTTAGGTTAGCACGGCCGGTATGCGATGATTGTCAGATCATCCGGCTTCGACGGCGCCGAGCCGTTCTGGCTCGTCATGCGGTGATGCGCTTCGGTGACCAGGTCGCTAACCGCCACATTCAGAGGCCCGCTCCGCACGATTTCCACGATCTCGCCGGGCAGCAAATTGTCGAGCAGCCCGTCGCTGGCCAGAACCAGAGTATCCCGCAGTGCCATTTCCACGGGCGCACTCATTTCGATCCGCATTTGTTCCGCGCCGATGACATTGGAAATGACATGCCGCTCTTCGTGATGAATGGCCTCTTCTTCCTTCATCAGGCCGGCTTCGACGGCGTATCCGATCGGCGAATGGGGAATCGTTTGCAGCTTGAGCTTGCCGCGCTGGCCTGTGAGCAGAATCACCGAGTCGCCCACGTGATATGGCCGAATACTGCGGCCTTGAATTTCAACCAGTGCCAGCGTCGTCGCGGCCCCGCAGCCAAGCTCGCGAACCGATTGGTTTGCCGCCTCAATGCCGTTGAGAATGGCTCCGCGGAGCGAATCGGCTTGCCCGTCATCAGGCAAAGCGAGAGCCTCTTGCACGTATTTTTGCAGGACCTCAATAGCCAGTCGCGAAGCCCGCTCGCCTCCAGCATGGCCGCCCAACCCATCGGCAATCGCCAAAATGCCGCCGCCGTTCTTAGTGGGCCACAGGGCAGCCGAGTCTTCGTTTGGAGTAGCCTTTGCCGGCGAGCGGTCAGAAAAGACCGCGGCCGTTCCGCCGGCGAACTCAAAAGCCGCCACCTCGGTCATCTGGGCTTGGGCGAGAACGGCGCCGAGCGTACGGCGTCTCCGCCGCCCGATTGACACCGGAACGCCTGCCAGCGGCAGCGGCGTTTCCAGTTGCAGCGCCTCGACCGTGCTCATACGACCGCCCAACGCCTGGGTGCCTAGGAAACGAATGACTGGGGTAAATCGCGGAAAATGGAGAATCGCTCGCAGCCGCCCGAAACCACTTAAAATGACTCGATCTGCAAACAATTCGCCGAAATATGCCGCAAAACCGCTAATGCATCATAGGTGATCCGAGGGGCCGCACAAATCACGATGCAGCCGTAAAACAGCCACGCACGCTAGCAGACAAATATAAGCCTATACGTGCTAGCCATTTAGGGCACACGCGGTTCGTCGCGGATTTTGACCATTTTTCTTGTGCAAACCAGTAAAGGCCATAGGTTTTCGAGTTCTAACTCCGCTGACACCCGACTATGGATCATCCGTTTGCGGCCGCAAGTCAGGCACTCAACCCAGGGCACGGGCAACGTCGCTCTCAAATAAGGTGGTTTACTCGAACCGTTCCATGCGTATGGATGAAACTGCTTCGCTGCGGGGTGCCGGCGACCTGTCGGGCGGGTTCGGACGTTTTCGCGTCACATGCCGAGTTGTGCGAAGCACCAACGTGGATAACGCGATGATGCCGGTTACGTCGCAGGTGACAGTCGTGCTTAGACAAGTCGCAATATTGCTTGTTGGCGGGTGGTGTTCCTTGGTTGTCGTTCCCCGCGCCGCTTCATAAAATTGAATAGTGGGCATACTTGGTCTCAGGTGCTAGCCCCGCGAAAAGGAGATTCGATCATGTCGGCCAACCGAGGATTGTCATCGCTGTTGGCAGGGATGCTCATCTGTTTACTTTGCACACATTTGGCCAACGCGCAAGCGCCGGTAGTCGGCGACCCGCGGCCGCTCTCAAACATCGGTGGCGCTGCGGGGGCCGAGCTGGGGCAAATCTACGGACAGGATGTCGGTTACGGCTACTCGGCTGCTTCCATTAACCGGCACACGATGTTACGCAACCAAGTGCGCGCCCCATATGGCCCCGGTTCAGGGGCAATTTCCCAGCCGCGAATTGGCCTGGGGGCAGGCACATCCTCGCCTGCCAGCAAGCCGTTCTCGGGCTATACGCCGTCACCGACAGTCAGTCCATATTTGAACCTGTTTCGCGAAGATTTAGACGGCACGAGCGATTTCAACTATCAAACGCTGGTGCGGCCGATGCTTCAGCAGCAACAGATCAATCAGCAGGTCGAGCGGCAAGCCATGGAAATGGCCCGGCGCATGCAATCGATGGCTGCACAGAGCGACTTCGCTCCTCAGGGCTCGACGACGCAATTCCCGACCGGCCATCAATCGGTGTTCATGTACTACGGCCACTACTACCCGACGGCGCCCGTCCGCCGACGATAGCATCGCGGCTTGATCTTTAAGAGCGCAGCTGCTGGCTGGGCGCCGCCCGAAGGGTGGTCCAGCAGTGCAGGCCCGGTGCGGCGAATGGTCTTGCCCGCCTTGCTGCGCGTTTGTTAAAAACCGCCGCTCATCTGTATCTCGTCTCGGTTTGGGGGACCGCCGTTTTCGCCGGCAACGCGCCTTTGGGCGGCGAGCGTACGCACGGGTTCGGCCTCCAATCGACAGGGCGTGGCCGCCCGGAGCGTGATGCCATGCGATGGATCGCATCATGACTAATGCGCGGAACTTCTTGGTACCCGGCCGCGTCGTCGCCGCCAGTGTCCTGGTGTTGTGCTGCGCCGCGACGGTTGTGGCGCAAGTTGGCGCATGGGATAGCACTGATCATGGGATTTCTATGGGCGCGCCGCCGCGAGGCCCCCTTGCACGTTTGGTCATGAATCCCGACTCGATTTCCGGTGCACCGCCGTTCGCTTTAACGGACCAGACGGGCAACATTCAACGCTATGTGGAACCTGTACCGGGCATCGACTTAAGCCTCTACGTTGACCAGGTAGTCGTCGTGCGGCACGATACGGGCCGCACCCTGTTGGCATCGCAATTGGAGCTCCCGCCACAGCCGCTGTATCCACTGTTGGGATCCAATGGCGCGGACCTTCGAACGGCGCCTTTCACGGGCCACGCGGCCGACGGCAGCATTTCCGCAGTTCAAGCGGCGCAGTTTGCCGATGACGATGACGCCACCGTGCAGCTCCTGCCCGACGGCGCAGAGCTTTCTGATGGCGACTCGCCCGCGCCCGGTTCCGCGCAACAGCCCACCAGCGATGAAGCCGCAATACGAAGTGACACAATGGATGGCGAGTACCGCGGCGTAGGCGGAGGACTTATTGAGGAGGTGCCCCTCGACAGTGATCCGATGCTCGCCAGCCCGCACCTCAGCGGTCCGGTGTTTCCGGGCGTTGGTGGCGGCCCTGCGTTTGGCGGCATCCCCGCCTGCGCGGAATGTGGCCAATTCCACATGTCGCCAGAATGCGAGCCGGCTTTTTCCGGTC
>DATFGJ010000596.1:0-3044 GCA_035249585.1 Lacipirellulaceae bacterium | reverse complement strand
GAAAACATGTCGTTGTAGCGCGAGTTAAGCGGTCGCAACGTCCGCGACAGTTGTAACGTCGTTCGGACAGCGCGCGCTTGCGCGCGGCGATGACCCCTCCCCGGCCTCCCCCAAGGGGGGACGGAGTTTCAATTCTTACATACTATCCCACGGCCGGCGGCGTCGGCGCTTCGTCGGAAATGAAGCCGCACGTTTTGTGCGTCCGTCGCAGAAGGGTTTCTTGGAAGATTGCCCGCAGCGGCAGAGGGCCACGGCCGGCTTGTTTGGCGGAATCTGGAACTCGGCTCCGCGAGAATCGACCAGCTTGAACGGGCCTTCAATCAAGAGCGGGCCGTTGGGGCGCAGGCGAATGGTAACTTCGGCCATGGTTCCTCCCTGCAACGCAAGATCGGGCAATGCGGTGGCCGTCTATTGTGCCTTACCTCGCGACGGAGGAGAAGGCGCCGCCGCCTCGTCGCAGCTGAAAAGAAAGAGAACTTGCAGCTTGTTCTCACCGGCTTGCGCGGCCTCTTTCATCTCGCGGCGCGGCTCACCCACGCTCAGTGCCGCAGTCTGCGAATCGCTTTGAGCCGCTCGCGAATCGTTTTCCGCGCCTAGCCCGCCCTGTGCCGATTGTTGTCCCGAGGGCTGCGCTTGCTGCGCAACGACGCCCCGTTCGTTCAGACGCACGGCAAGGCCGCCAGCGGATTCGCTGAGCGATTTGCGTTCGCGTAACCAACGTCCTTGCCGCAATAGTTCCAGCCGGAATTCATTCGAGGAAGCGCCACCGAACCGGCCGCCCCCGAAACCCGCGCCGTCGGAGCGGTAGAAATGATATTTGTCGCGAGCGAGCGACTCCTGTTCGGCCGGAACGACGCCGCGGTTGTACTTGGTCAGCTCGAGATTCTCGGCCAGATTTTGTTTGGCAAATACGTCGGTTTCAGGCGCGGAATCTGAAGCCGACTTGGCTTCGAGGGCCGCCGTTTCGTCCACCCAAAGTCCAAGGATGTTTTCCTGGTCCTTGTTCAATCCATCGATGCAGGCGGTAATGGCTGCAGGCG
Organism: Lacipirellulaceae bacterium; assembly: GCA_035249585.1. Taxonomy (GTDB): domain Bacteria; phylum Planctomycetota; class Planctomycetia; order Pirellulales; family Lacipirellulaceae; genus JABDGM01. The sequence continues at coordinate 2,004 of DATFGJ010000596.1, read as the reverse complement.
GCGCTTCCACGAGTACGGCGTCAACCGTGGCCGCCTCGTCTGGTTGATCACTCGCGGGTTCGGCCGTGCCATTTGACTGGCCAGTTTCGGCAAAGCGGCGAGCCGCGCGGCGCGATCCGTCGAGCGTTGCGAGTCCGGACTCCGCCACTGGCGCCGAATCCACCTCAATGCCGTTGCGCTCGAGCAGCTGGTCGAAGGTCCTGCGCTCAAGGGCCGTTCGCTTGGCGTGTACTCGTACGACGACAAGCGGGTCGCCCGCGGCTTGATTTTCATCAGCCGGCGCCGCAGGCGCTGCGGCTGGTTCTCCTCCCGCGGCTGCATCGGCAACGGTCGTGCCCAGCTTCATATCATGCAATTCGCTCGTGGGCGCGGCAGCCGCTAAGCGGTCGGCTGCCGGCATTTCAGCAATCTCTTCTTTGAGCGATTCATCTTGCGTTTTCATCGGCTCCGCCAGTGTTGAATTAGCGCCGTAGTTTCTGGCGAGTTCTTCAGTCGTTTGAGCTTGCGCGGGCGGAGTCGGCGAATCGGTAGCCAGCCCAAAGCCTCCGGCCCTGCCGCGCGGCTGAGGACCAGATGTCGGCGCCGGCGCTGCTGCGGTTTCTGGCGCGGGCACGGCGTCCATGTCGGCTGCGGGCGCTTGCCAGGCGAAGCGGTTGTCGGGCGGCGGCGCCGATTCGAATTCGGCGACCGACGCCGCTGGTTCGTTGACTGCGCGAACTTCCAGATCGGTGGCCCCACCGCGAGTGTCGCCGAGCCGGTCTTTGTCTTGATGCTGCGCGACAACGGGCAACCGGTCGCGCTCTGGTTCGCGCCCGAACGCCATAATCAACAGCGCCGCGGCAATGGCCAACGAGGCCCACACCCATCCGCGCCGCGTCCGGCCAATGGTAAGTTTTGGGGCGTCATCGAGCGCGGTTGACGGCTGGCCGTTCGATACATCGGCATGCTCGTCCGCTGCTCGCGGCCCGGCCGCAGTGGCTGATTGTCTCGCTGCGTTGGCCTGGTGCAGGATCGAATCGCGCATGTCGTGCCCGACGACTTCCTGCGGCAAAGCTTGAACCGCCTCGCACACGGCGCGCAGCTGATGCAGCAGCTGCTGAGCGGCCGGGTCCGCAGCCAGGCGCGATTCGACCGCCGCGCGGTCCTCCGGCGACAGCTCATCGTCGAGGTAGGCGCTGAGCAGCTCATCGTCCAGTTCGGATTGTCGATCGTAATCGCTCATCGGTTATCGGGTATCGACGATTCTTTCTACGTGGAATCGCGGCGCAAGGTGGTCGCGCAATTGCATCCGTGCGCGAAACAGGCGACTTCGCACCGTTCCCACCGGCAAATCCAAGATTTCCGCAATTTCGTCATATCGGCAGCCGTCGATTTCTCGCAGCACAAGGATTTGTCGGTACTCCATGCTCAGCGCGGCAAGGCCGGCGTGCACCAACTCGACCTGCTCGCGGCGCAAAATATCGGCATCGGGCGCGGGCTGGCCGTCCATCGGCTCGCTGCCCCAGGTTTGTTTGACGCCATCCAGCGAAACCACGGCGTGCTCCCTGCGAGCGTGGCTCATCGCCAGGTTATACGCAATCCGGTACAACCAAGTATAAAATGCACTCGACCCACGAAACGACTTCAGCTTGACGAATGCCTGGACAAACGCATCCTGCGTGATGTCGCGGGCATCCTCGGCAGATCCCAGCACGCGCAGCAGCGAATTGTAAAGCCTGTCCTGATACAAACCCACCAGCCGGCCGAAGGCCGCGGTGTCACCAGCAAGCGTGGCTGCGATCAGTGGGGCGTCGTCGCTCAAGCTTGGCTCGTAAAATTGGACGCTGCGAGGGAGGGCAAAGTTCCGTGGAAAGGGCCGTTCCGGCGGCTTAGCTTATTGTTTCGCTGGCGATTCGCCGTGTCAAATCGGGGATGCATCTCACAAGGTTAAATGAACCAAATCCCACACGATCCGCTAGCTTGGATTGACGTGGAGCTTGGCCGATTGGACCGAGCCGGACTGCG
>DATFGJ010000595.1:0-10279 GCA_035249585.1 Lacipirellulaceae bacterium | reverse complement strand
CTGTTTCACTCTCGCGCATCGACCCAATGAAGTCTATCACGCCGGCACTGCGCATCGGTTGCTTCTTGATTTTGCTGTTGACGATTCCTTGCAAAGCAGCGGCCGAAGATTTCGAGGACGCAATCCGCGCCTATCTGAAATACCGCAGTGAGACCGACGCGGGCAACGGGGCTATCGTTGTCGGCCTTGTCGATGAGCATGGTCCCCGTACGATCAGCTTCGGAAAATTGGGCGGCGGCTCCGACAAGGATGTCGATGGCGACACCGTCTTTGAGATTCATTCCCAAACATGCATTTATACTGGGCTGTTGCTGCAAGACATGGTGCAGCGCGGCGAGATGAAACTTGATGATCCCGTCGCAAAGTATTTGCCGAAGTCGGTACGAGTGCCAAGTCGCAAGGGCAAGGAAATCACGTTGCGCCACCTAGTGACGGAGACTGCCGGACTTCCTGATGTCGGGGACAAGCTTGAAGCGGAGCGCGCGGATAATCCGTACAAAGGCTACACGGTTGACAAGATGTATGCGTTTTTGTCCGGGTTCGAGCTGACTCGCGATCCGGGAGCACAATTTGTCCACGGCGGAATGGATGTTGCGTTACTTGGGCATGCAATTGAGCTTAAGGCCGGAACGGACTACGAAACGCTGGTGGTGGATCGTATTTGCAATCCGCTCGGAATGGATAGCACCCGGTTCACGCTGACGCCCGAGCTGAAGTCCCGTCTGGCAACCCGATACAACCCACAAGGATATGAAGCGGTGCATTTGGATCGGGGAGTTGCGAAGCCGCTTGCCGGGCTTCACTCGACCGCTAACGACTTGTTGAAATTCGTCTCGGCCAACCTCGGTTTCACGAAATCCAGCTTGACGCCGCTTCTGGAAAAGCACGTCGGAAACTTTGTGTGGGGCAAATCGCAGGAACCCGGGATCGTTCATATCGGGGGAGGAGGAACGGCAGGCGGCAGCGTGTATTCCGGCTTCGACAAGACGCGGCGTCGCGGCGTGGTGGTCCTGACCGCTTCGGGCAGCGGGCGGTCGAATGCCCGATCCATCGGTAAGTTTCTGCTCGAATGCCCGTGGCAGTCGGACCAGCGCCCCATTAAAACGAAAGTCGCTGGTGAGGTTTATGGTTCGTATGCAGGCGAGTATCGGCGTTCGCCAGATTGGGCCCTCGGAGTGTTCGCAGCGCGGCAGTTTCTTCGAACTTCGAACAAAGCGATCTTGTTCTTACCGGCCGCAGTCTTTATCGCTGGGCTGGCTTGCGTCCTATGGCGAGTGGGAGAGGCCCGCAGGCGATGGTTCGCACTGGGCGCCGCGACGCTCGCTCTAATCGTGTTGGCGCCACTCGTCGTATTGATATCGGGCTACATACTTTGCGCTCGATACGAGCCCCGCATCGGCATTCGCGCCGAAGGTGATCGGCTGTTCGTTGAGGCGACCAGCGCCGGATTGTGGCCAATAGATGACTGGTATTACGCGCAAACGACTGGGCTGGGAAAACAGGCGATGGACATGTTGTGGCCGCCGATCCCGACCGAATTATTAGCCAAATCGAAGACTGCTTTTTTCGAAAGGCTGAGCGCCACGCCGCTTACTTTTTCTCGAAATGCTGGCGGCAAGGTAACCGCACTGGTGGTCGATTATCGCGGCCGATCGTATCGCTACGGCCGGGTTTCCGATATTCCGCCGAAACCGCCAGAGCTGCCAAAACCACGTCTTGCGATCAAGGTGGATGCAAAACTTCTGGACGCGTGCGTCGGTCAATACGAATTCCCGCCAGACGCCATTTCGCCGAGTGGCCTCAAACTGAGGATCCGCCGCGAAGGAGATCACTTGGTTGGCGAAGCGAAAGGCGAAAACGTGGCTCGGGGCAAATTCGAGATCTATCCTGAATCGGAAACGAGTTTTTTTCTCAAGATTGATGGTGCACAACTGGTTTTTGCCAAGAACGAGCGAGGACAAGTGACAGCTGTCAGCTATCATCTCGACGGGCACCCGACGCTCGTGGGCAAGAAGGTCGATGCGGATTGACCGTCGCTTGTGGCCGCGCGATTGCGGATTGATCGACGACCCGAGCCAGTCATCCGTGATAGAGAGCGATCATCTCGTTCACGCTGCGGCAGAACACCATCGTCGTCGCCAAGTTGAATAACAGCGTCGCGCATGTGCCGCCGCGGCCGCTCAACGGCATTCCGTTAGGCTCTCATAGCCGAGCGTGGCCGCACATGTCGAACTGTCCTGAGCCACGAGCGCGCGGGAGAGCAGGTTAAATCAGTACGGCCGCTTAAGCCGATTCGAGTTCTGAAGAGAGCTTGAGCCATTCTTCTTCGATCTCGGCGGGGAGGCGGAACGAGCGGAGAGCTGAGAGCGGAGAGCTGAGAGTCAGTCAATGGTTCCGAAGCTTCCCCCTCCGCGTTCGCTTCGCGAGTGATTACCGCACTTGCGACCAACGCTGCGCGTCGGTTCCCGGCGACAAACCCCCTCCCTAGCCCTCCCCGCAAGGGGGAGGGAACCGGAAGATCAGTGATCGATCCGCAAGAGGGTAGGGAATCAGAAGAATTTAAGACGGCGGCGCTTATGCTGATTCGAGTTCTGACGAGAGATCGAGCCACTGTTCTTCGAGCTCCGTGAGCTCGGTGGTCAGCTCGGTTAGCTGAGCATGCAATCGCTGCGCTTCAGCGGCGTCGGTCACGCTTAGCAGCCGTTCGTTGACAGCACGCTTCTCTTCATCCAGCCGCGCGATCTTGCGCTCGACGTTTTTGAGTTTCTTTTGGCCTTCACGGTCGGCACGGGCATTGGCCTTGCGGTCGGCGGCGGCTGCCGCTGCTTCCGCCAGGCTGCCGGGGCCGAGCGGGGCGTGCGGGGCGCGCAGGCCAGTTTCGATTTCGCTTTGCACGCGGTAGACGTATTCGTCATAGCTGCCGGGGTAGCTGGCGACTTTGCCGGCGCGGACTTCGATTACGCTGTTCGCGACGCGGTGCATGAAATGGCGGTCGTGGCTGGTGAACACAACAGTGCCCTGGTAGCGGCAGAGGGCCTCGGCCAGCGCTTCGACTGATTCGACGTCGAGGTGGTTGCCCGGCTCGTCGAGCACGAGGACGTTGTGCTTTTCCAGGAGCAGGCCGGCGAGCACCAGGCGTGCCCGTTCGCCGCCGCTGAGGACGCGGATGCGCTTTTCGACCATTTCGCCGCTGAACAGCAGGCTGCCGGCGACGTCTTTGATTTGCTGCGTGAGGGTGCCGGGGGCCGCCTGGTATTCAAGGTATTCGAGGACAGTTTTATTTTCGGGCAGCGTCGTGTAGACGTGCTGCGCATAAACGCCGACTTGGCAGCCGTAGCCCCAGGTGATTTCGCCCGCGATTGGCGGCAGCGAGCCGCAAAGCGTACGCAGGAAGGTCGTCTTGCCCTGGCCGTTGTCGCCCACAATGCCGGTGCGCGTGCCGTGGTCGATCTCCAGGTGCACGTCGCGGGCAACCGTGTGGTCCGGGTAGCCGATTGCCAGGTGCCGCGTGCGAGCGGCCGGGCCTTGCCGCGGCTCGATCTCCGGGAAGCGGAAGCGGACCATCGACTCTGGGCCTTCGATCTCGATGAGCTGCAGCCGATCGAGCTGCTTCTGCTTGTTCTTCGCCTGGCTGGCCGTGCTGGCCTTGGCGCGGTTCTTGTTGATGAACGTTTCCAGCTGGCGGCGCTTGGTCATCGTGGTGGCGTTCACGCGGCGGTCGTGCTCGCGGCGCTCTTCGAGGTTGGCCAGGTAGGCGTCGACGTCGCCCGGGTACATCGTGAGCTGGCCGCGTGAGAGCTCGAGCGTGTGCGTGCAGGTGCGCTTCAAAAATTCGCGGTCGTGTGAGACGATCAGGCACCCGCCGTCGAAGTGCCGCAGGAAATGCTCCAGCAGCATCTGCGTGCGCAGGTCGAGGAAGTTGGTCGGCTCGTCGAGGATGAGCATGTTCGGGTCATGCAGCAGGAGGGCCGCGAGCTTGGCGCGTGTTTGCCAGCCGCCGGAAAGCTCGCGCACGGGCCGGTCGAGCACGGCGTCGGGGAATTGAAACTCCCAGGCCACTTCGCCGCAGCGCCACTCGGGCTGGCCGCTGTCGCGGATGAGAAACTCGCGGATGGTTTCGTTGGGCAGGAACGGATCGTGCTGGCGGACGTAGCCCAGCCGCAGCTGCCGGCCGCGAACGACTTCGCCCGCGTCGAGCTCTTCTTCATCGAGGAGCACACGGCAGAGCGTACTCTTGCCCGCGCCGTTGCGGCCGATGAGGCCGACTTTCTGATCGTCGGCCAGCGCGCAGCTCGCCCCGTCGAGCAGCGACTGCTCGCCGTAGCGCTTGTGGGCGTCGACGAGTTGGAGGACGACGGGCATTGGGGAGAGTTCAGGGTTCGGGGTTTAGGGTTCAGTCGATCAAGTATTTAGCGTCGGCGGCAACGCCGAATCGACCTTCGCTCGGCGTCGCCCTTGCCAACCAACTACCGCGAAGGCTACGCAGCAGATTAGACACAACGTCGCGAACCAGTCGCCGAATTCCAGGTACAAACTTCGCTGATCATACTTTTGGACATCAGCGATGATCACATCCGGTGTTTGCCGCGGGCTTTGGGCGCGGACACGGCCGTGCTGGTCGATCCATGCCGTGATTCCGCCGTTGGCCGCGATCACCAGTGGTGTGCGCGTTTCGACCGCGCGGAACACGCCGCACGCCAGGTGCATGTCCAGCTCGCTGGAGCCCCAGTACCAAGCGTCGTTCGTGACGTTTACGAGAACGTCGGGGGCGCGGCCGTCCGTGGCCCTTGTGGTTGCATGGCGGCGAATCACGTGTGGAACCGCCGTCTCGTAACAGATGTTCGGCGCGTAGTAGCGGCCGTCCGATTCCAGAACCACGGGCCCATCCCCCGCGTCGATCCGGCCGGCGATTGGCGCCAGCGTATGCAGCCACGGCAGCCATTTGGAGAACGGAATGAATTCACCGAACACCACGCGGTGCACCTTGTCGTATGTGCCAACGATTTTGCCGCCACGATCCACGAGGGCTGCGGAATTATAGCGCTGCGGCGGTCGCTCGGTTCCATCGGCAGCACTGGCCGGCTGATGCATGCGCTCGACGCCGACGAGCACGGGCGTATCGAGCCGCCGCGCGAGCGTCGCCAAGGCCGTTGGACCGTAGGACGCGATTTCTTCGGGCGTGCGCGGGGCGTCGGCCGGCGGCTTGTAGTCGGCGTCGAATGTGATGATGGGCGTGCGAAACATCGTCTCCGGCCAGACGACAAGGTCCAGCGGCCGGCCATCGCCATGCTGCTTTGCCGACTCGACGGCTCGCTGCGATAGCGAAAAGTACTCATCCATGATTTGCTGTTCGCGCGACGGATCGTATTTCCAGTCGGCCAGGCTGTTGCCCTGAATGAGGCCAATTCTCGCGGTTCGGGAAGCATCACGCTTTGCCGAACCGCTCGCTTCGCCCGTCCTAATGTGGCCGTACACCAGCGCGGACACGAGCACGGCTCCGCCCGGCACGACCGAGAGCCACTTGCGCGGCGGAAACAGCACGCAGGCAATGCTCGCCGCCACTGCCATAATTATGAAGTCGACGCCGTACTCGCCGAAGATGTCGCTGATCTGAATGACAGTGGTCCAGTGCACCTGCGAGTGGGCGAGCGAACCCATTAAAAAGCCCGTCATCACATGGGCACGGGCCAATTCCAAGCCAGTCCAAACGATCGGCGCGGCGAGCCACAACGGCCAGCCGAGCCGGTGCACCGCGGTGCGGGATAAAGCGACGAAGATCGGCAGATAACACGCCAGATAGGCGGACAAGGCAATCCAGCCGGCGTAAACAGCCGGATGCGGCAACCGCAGCCAATGAATGGCGAGCAACCAGAACACGAAGCCGGCCAGCCACAATGCGAGGTAAGGTCGGGGGCCGGCAAGCTCGCCGCGGCGCACTAATAGCAGCCATGGCAAGGGGGCAATCCATGCCAGCGGCCCGAACGCCAGCGGCGGCAGCGCGGCCCACATCAGAGTGCTGCCCACCAGCGCCACCGGCAGCGCCCGTCGATACCAAGGATGTGAACTGGCCCCGTCCATGCGAATATTGTATTGAGCCACAGAAACTATGAAACGCCAACACCAAGTCGTGCTGATCGGCTCTACGCTGGCGTTTTCATGGCTGGCGATGCAAGCGGTGCACGAATTGGGCCACGTCGTTGGCGCGGTGCTGAGCGGCGGGCGAGGCGCCCAAGTAATCCTGCACCCCACCACAATTTCTCAGACGCGCCTGGCCGTAAACCCGCATCCACAGTTTGTGGCGTGGATGGGCCCGATCGTGGGCGTTTTGTTGCCGAGTGCTGCGCTCTTGGCAGCTCGCATCGCAGGACTGCGCACATGGTACTTGTTTCAATTCTTCGCAGGCTTCTGCCTCGTGGCCAACGGGGCGTACCTGGCGTTCGGATCGATTGGCGGCATTGGCGATGCTGGCGAATTGTTGCGTCACGGCGCCGCGCCGATGTTGCTTTGGTTGTTCGGCCTCGTTACGATTCCAACAGGGCTTTGGTTGTGGCATGGCCTCGGCCCGCACTTCGGACTTGGTTCCGGCGGCCATGTCGACCGCACGGATGGGTATGTTATGCTATCCATTGGCGCACTTGTGATCGTGCTGGAAATTGTCTTGTCTTCATCGTCTTAAGGTAAGCAACTCAACAGGGATCGTCCTATGTCACAGTCGAAGAAACCGGGCGGACGCAAGCCGGCCACGAAGTTTGCGCATCTTCGGAAGAAAATGGACCAGTCGAAACTGCGGCCGAAAGTGCAGCCGATGCACGTTCGCAAGAGCGGCAACCGCTGATCTTGGCGGCAATCCTGGCGGCCACGTCACAGCCGCTTTAATTGCGCCAGTCCCGATGCGATGCGGTTGGTCACCACCTCGATTAACTGGCTGTCGCTCCAGCCGTCAAACTCTTCCTTCCGAATCGGGGGAGCGAACACAAGCCCGATCGGCTCTGGCGACGGGAACAGGCTGCCGCGGGGCATGGCATTGAATGCTCCATCAATCGCAACCGGCACGATGGTCGCGCCGCTGCGCCGGGCCAAGAGGCAGAAGCCAGCGAGAAGCGGATGCAGGCGGCCGTCGGGCGTGCGGCTGCCTTCGGGAAACACGACGACCGCATGCTCCTGGCTCAGCAGGCGCAGCGTCGTTTTGATTCCGCCGATCGCGCCGCGTTCGCGGTCGATCGCGACGGCCCCCAGGGAACGAATCCACAAGCTGAACGGCCAGAAAAACAGGCCTTGCCTCGCGAGGTATTTCAGTTGCCGGGGGCAGGCGATGCCGACCAACACAGGGTCCAAATGACTCTGGTGATTGGCCACGAGCAGCACGGGGCCGGTCGGTGGAACGTTGCCGCGGCCCGAGTAGCGGTAACGAAACCAGATCTGGCTGATAGCCCAACACGGCGACCAAAGCACTGCATACCAGAGACGCGCCAGGACGGATTGCTTTGCGCTCGAGGTCGGCTGGCGACTGACCGAACGTGTCGGCGAATCAGTTCCACCGTCGCGCTCTATGTGTCCACGCGTCCGTTCGTTGATTACTTGCGTCATTGCTTGGAGCGCACGATTTGTTCGAGCCGGGCGATAACCTCGTCGGCCGACAGGCCGTCCGTCGAGACTTCAATTGCATCCGCTGCTTTCATGAGCGCACCCACGGGACGTGTCAAGTCTCGCTGGTCGCGAAGTCGCTGATGGGCGAGAACTTCGTCGAAGGGAATGTTCTCGCCGCGCGCGACGAGGTCGCGGTGCCGCCGCTCGGCGCGCTCGTGCTCGTCGGCCGTGAGAAAGATTTTGCACTCGGCGTAGGGAAACACGACCGTGCCCTGGTCCCGACCTTCGGTGACGACATCGGAACCCTGCGCGGCCGCTCGCTGCCAAAGCACCAGCTGCGCCCGGACATCCGGGTTGTCGGCCGCGTGGTGAATCGATGTGGTGATGTCGAAGCGGCGAATCAACTGGGTCACATCCCGGCCATCGAGCAGAACGTGGTCGTCAGCCAGCTCAACGTGAATCTGGCGGGCAAGTTCGGCGAGTTGGTATCCGTCAGCAAGGTCGATCCCTCGCTCTCGAGCCGCGAGGGTCACCGCGCGATACATCGCACCTGTGTCAAGAAAGCGATAGCCCAAGCGCCGCGCAAGACCGCGCGCCGCGCTACTTTTTCCTGCACCGGCGGGTCCATCGATGGTGACGATCATGGGCGTTCAGGTGAGTGAGTGAGTAAGTGAGTAAGTGAGTAAGTGTCGAAGTTTCATTACCTACTCACCTACTCACGTACTCACTTACTCACCCTTCGCTACCACTCCGCTTCGATCTGGATCCAACGGTGCGGCGCGATGTCGAGAATAACGTTGCTGTCGACGACTGATAATACCGACTTTGCATTGCCGCGAAAATCGGTCGTCCGCGCGGAGCGAAACGGCCGAAACGCCGATAGGGTGGCCTCCGCATGCCGGCCTTCTGTCTCCAGCAACCGGCAGCGGATGCCGCCCTGCTCTCCGCCGAGCGGTTCGCAGTGTGTCAGAAGCAGGTTTCTCGCGCTTACGTGTAAGAACCAACCACGCGTTGCTGGCAGCGGGCCCGGCAACATGGCGGACGCCGGCCTGCCGGCCGTTGCTAATGCGAGCGCCGCCTGTGTGGGATACGCCCAATCCAAAGCAAGCGCGAATTGAAACTGCCGCCGAGCCTCGCCTGCCGTGACTAGCAGCGTGTCGAGCCATGTCGGCGCTGCACGCCGATGATAGGGCAGGCCCGCTGCAAAGCACACGATATTCTGCTCGCCACTGGACATTTCGACCCATTCGGGCGATTCGATGCGCTGGCGAATTATTTCGCGCGCCGTCCATTGCACGCCACGGCGGAACGTTACGGCCTCATCGCTCCATGCCAGCCGGCTGGCAAAATAGGAATTCCACCGCTCGCCCGTTGGCAGTTTCATGCAATCAAGCTCAATATCAACAATGGCCGCGGGCAATGAACGCACTAACCGCGCCGTCTGCGTGAATCGCGCGAGCACTTCGCCCGACGCGTCCAGCAGCCGCCCCTGAGATTTGATTTCGCCGACGACTGCGTCGTTGCGCGCGATCTCGACCTGGTCGGCAATCATTTGCGTGTCGAGGTTAGCGCCGCCTGCCTCGAACGACGATTGCCTGCGGCTTGCACCGGGCTTCTGATACACCAGCCGCTGTGACACGCGTGTGCCGCGGTCACGATGCGTGCGCAGCGACTGAATTCCGCCCGTGGCGGCGCTTACGGTCAGTTCGAGCAATTCATTCCGAAGCGTATGGCTCTCGACAAGCGGCACGACGGGCAACTCTGCAGATTCTCGCACCGCAAAGCCGCAGCCAGGCACATCAGGCAGCACGTCGGTGAAGGCCCCCTCCCTAACCCTCCCGGCCAGAGGGAGGGAATCATTCGCTGTGGAGAATTCGAGCGGGTTGAATTCAACGAACTGGGTCGCGGCAAAGTTCCAAGGATTGATTACCACGTCTTGCGCGAGTTTTGCAGTGCCGTCCGGATCGGCAACCGTCGGAGCAATCGACAACAGGCCGGCTGCGAGCTGCTGGTAAGCATTCTGCGCGTCACAACGAAAGCCACAGATTCGTGACGAGCGTTCGTTGTCGCGCCGCTGGGCCATAGTCGATGCAGAATATTCGGCCGGCAAAAACGTCGACCAGTCGTCGGTCTCGCGCGAAACGCGGAAATATTCCTCAAGCGTGACCAGCTTTCCTAACAACGGATTAAATGCGGCTGCGCGGCATAAGTCGCCGTAGTATTCGCAGGCCTCTCCGGGCCAGCCGGCCAGGAGCACGGTCGCGACGAAGTCGTGGGCAATCGAGTCGCCGATGCGCTCGGCGAATTTCACCCATGTTTCGGCACGCGCCGCATCGAGCGCGGACGCCGATAGCGCTTCAACCCAAGGCCCGTCACGCTCGCCCCAGCGCGTCTTCGATTGCGGAGCACGCGGCAGCTGCCCGCCGTCGAACGCTGCGTGCAGAGCCGCCTTGTAGCCCATCCCGGCAAGAGCCTCGGGCATGAGCAAAGAGAAAGCAGATGTGAATTGACCAAACGATGTGCATTCCCGCCCTAAATGCTGCGCGGCGGCTTCTTGGAAAGCTGTCAACTCGGCGAGCAGCGCCTCCGGCGATTCCCAGCCGGTGGAATTGGAATCGGCCCTGCCGCCGACGACACTCGGCGAGCCGCTGCGCAGCAAGCTCGCGGGGAATGCGCCCACAAGCCTTCTATT
>DATFGJ010000594.1:0-2763 GCA_035249585.1 Lacipirellulaceae bacterium | reverse complement strand
TGGTGGGAGGAATTCGTTTGGACCGGCACGCGCGACCCATCGGCATACTTGGCCGCGCCGGTTGCCATCGAGCTGCTGGAGCGAGTCGGTCTCGCCAAGTTTCGCGCTCGCACTCATTGCCTTGCGCGGTATGCGCGCGAGCGCCTGGTCGAGCTGATCGGGCTCCGGCCGCATGTTCCTGACAGCGAAGAGTGGTACGGATCGATGGCCAGCGTTCCGCTGCCGCCCGGCGAGGCACGTGCGCTGCAAAACGCCTTGTGGCAAAAGCACGGAATCGAAGTTCCGATTGTCGAACACAATGGCGAGCGGTCGATTCGCGTATCCTGCCATCTGTACAACAAACGGAGCGAACTCGATGCGCTAGTCGACGCGCTCGGCACGCTGCTACGATGAGACACACAAACTCGCCTTTATTCCGGTCGTTGCATCGACATTTTGACGCGGCACGACCCTAGCCGCGTTACGTGTTGGCACTCAGAGTGGTCGCATGCGAATCAATCTGTCGTAGCAATGGCGGAAGAATTGCCATGCTTACTTCAGTCGCGAGCATCTGTTTTCGCCGGCCCGTGGCTGATTGAATCGCAACTTGTTCAAATTACGCATCTTACGTACAGGCTCGTTGCGCTTGTCCCAGATACGCTTGGCTTTGGCATGAGGGATGCTTTTCCAGCCAGGGGTTCATCGGCCGAAGGTCGGTCGTCTTAACTGCACACTCTTCTGAGGAACAAAGCAATGAAGCGTACAGAACTCTGGATGGCATTGGCCGTGGCCATTGCCGCGTGGATCGCCGCACCGACGCATCCGGCGGCGGCACAGGAATCGGCCGGCGCCGAAGCTGGTGCCCAGGCCGACGGGCAGGCAGATGCCGGAGCGCAAGCGGATGCCGGCGCGCAAGCGGACACCGGCGCACAATCTACGGATGCGGGCGCCCAGGCCGACGCATCGGCTGATACACAAGCGGCCGATCAGTCGGCCGACGCATCGGCGAGCAACCAATCGAGCGCGGATCAGCAATCGGCACAGTCCGACACGCAGGCGACTGGCAGCGCTGACACAGCTGCTGGCGAAACATCAACCCAGGCGAGCGGAAGCGCCCAGGCGACCGGCGAGGCGCAACAAGGCCAGGCCGATTCGCAGCGTCCACTGCCCGCGCCAGACCGCCAGGATGCTGCCGCGCAGGACCGCGACGCTGCCTCGCAGCGCGATGACCGCGGCCAGGCCGACCAGCGGCAGCCGGCGGATCGTCGCGATGCTTCGCAGCAAGACCGTGACATGCGGGATCGTCGCGATCGCGATGCACGCGACTCGCGCGATCGTGATCGGGATCGACGCGGCGATCGCCGTGATGGGCGCGATCGGACCGATTTTCGCGCTCACATCCACTTCGGTGCGTTCACCAATGGTGGATTATTGATCAACAGCGTGACGCACGACAGTATCTTCTTCCACGCCGGCCTGCGTGAGGGCGATATCCTGATTTCGGTCGACGGCCATCCCATTCGCAGCGAAGCCGATTTCCATCGGTTCGTTGTCTATGAACCGGGCCGCCGCGTTCCAGTCGTGATTCTTCGCGACGGGCGACGGGAAACCGTTTACATCGTGTACGAGGAGGACATGGCCGGCGATGTGGTCTATGACGACCAGCCGCAACAGCCGGTGGCGGAAGCGCAGGCATTTCTGGGCGTCGTGTTCGATGCAGGAAATCAGAACGCGGCCGTCGTTGTCGCCGTAAGCCAGGGCAGCCCGGCGGAACAAGCCGGTTTGCAGCGGGGCGACATTATCGTCGCGCTCAACGGGCAAGAGGTTCGGTCGTATAACGATGCGATTGGGATCATCAATTCGATGCGACCGGGCGACCGGTTAGGCATTGAGTTCTCGCGTCGCGTCGACGACCAGACACAAGCGATCCTGGCCGGTAAGCCGGGACCGGGCGCGCGGTCGGCCACGTTGCCACAACGCGAAGTGCGCGGCTACCGAGGCGTTCCACAGGATGTGCCGCCGGCAACGGAGACGGAAGTCGAAATTCGCCGCGAAAACGAGAACCGCGGACTGCTCGATCGCCCACTGCGACAAGACGGGCGACGCCCGCTGTTGCCGCGGCTCCGCAACTAACACTTATCGCACACGGCAGTACCAATCGTTGCGACAAGGACCGACGCCTGGCCCCTCAGCGGGGCCAGGCGTTTTTGTTGTTTCAAGCAATCGGTTGAATCATGTCGCCTTCGCCGCCAGGCGCGTGATTCGCACGTGATGGTCGTGATGAGCCGTAGCTACTTGAAGGCCATCGGGGTGCAGGTCCATGTCCCGCACAATGTTCGGAAGTTGAAAACGGAAATAGTCCTTGTCGGCGTCCGGCTTCCAGAAGAGCAAGAATCCGCCAGTGCTTCCGCCGCTGACGCCCATGAGCGATCCGTCGGCCAGCCAGCGCAGCCGCCAGATGACACCGCCGGCGATGCCTTCGGCGATCTGTTGCTTTTCGACCTTTTGCGATTCCCAATTGAACAAGAGCACGATCGGCTCGTGCACTGCTCCAAGCGGGTTGCTGGCCTTGTACAGACCGCCGGCAGCCAGCCATTTTTCATCGGGGCTGATCGCCAGCGCCCGCACGCCGCCGAAATCCACCTGTTGGCCTCCTTCGTAGGTGTGCAGCGGCTTGGCATCGAATGCACGAACCTCTTTGCCGCTGGCAATTTCCCACTGCTTGACGCCGCCAACGAGGTCGCCACTGAGCAGAAACTGGCCCTGTGGATGAAACGCCACGCT
>DATFGJ010000593.1:0-2569 GCA_035249585.1 Lacipirellulaceae bacterium | reverse complement strand
ATGTCGACGAGCGTCTTCGGCTGGTCGCTCACACCATGCGGCGGCACTTCGACCTTGGCGCACCAGGCGATCGCGTTGAGCACTAACTTGCGGAAATTCGGGTCGGCCCAGTTCCAATGTACGTGGCCGCCGGTGAAACCGAATCCGCGGCCGCCGTCCTCGCGCTCGACCGCCCATGCCATGTGTTGCGGTTCGCCGCGGGCGATTGCGGCTCGCACCTGCGGATTGCCGCTGTGACTGCCGTCGGGCCGCGCCAGTGAATCGGCCGGCGGCAGGTCGGTGAGGATTGGCGTCACGCCCTGCATTCCCTTGCGGAAGCGCATGTGGTAATACCATTCGTCGTTGATCTCGAACGGCGCGACGCCGCGCGTGATGGGATGGTCCGGCAGCTTGGAATACTTGGCGGTCCAATGTGGGTTGACCGACCAGTCGGTTTCAAAATAGCCGCCGATCCACTCCAAGAACTTTTCTCCGACGCGCCCTTTGGGCACCTCGACCGCGTAATGCAGGCACACGAGGCCGACGCCTTTCTTGGTTAGCGCGTCCATCTCATCGAGATGGCGGTTGACGATGTGGCCGCCGCCGCCATCGGCGTAGATGACGATGCAGTCGACGCCGCCAAAGATTTTGGAGTCCTCGGGCCAGCCGTAGCGGTGAACTTCCGCCTCAATGGCGAGGCCTGAGTCGTTGAGCGACTTGGCAAGAAGCTTACAACCGGCCCAATGATCGTGAGCGCCGTAGCCATGGCTCGGCGCACCGGCCAGAAAAAGGACTTTTCGTTTGCGATCGTTGCCCGCAGTATCATTGCGCGGCTGCGTCGAGGTGGCCGCATTTTGGCGCAAGGCGACGTGCACCCGCGCAACGTCCCCCATGTAGTTATCCTGGGCGGCGGCGTTTTCGGCAGCCGATGAAACGAGATGCAGCGATTCGTCATGCCGACCAAGTGCCTCGTAGTAGAGGCCGACGTAAAGTTCCGCGTAGAACTGGGCCGTGCCACCTGCTTCTTCCCCGACGCGCAGAACTTCGTCCGGCGCCGTCTCGCCGGCATACATTTGCTGCACTTGCGCCATCGGAACGCGCGGGTCCTGTGTCACGGGAATGAGAATCTTGCGGGCGGCTTCCACCGATCCGCCGGGGGCGCGAGCCGTGCACAGAAAATGCCACGCCGCGTTCTCGACGTCCTGCGGGTTCACGGTTTGATGGAGCTTAAATTGCCGAGCGCCCTTTTCGTATTCGCCAGCGTAATACAGGGCGATTCCGCGCTGCCAATGTTGGGGCGCGCGGCCTGGCTCGAGCTCGAGTTCGCGGTCAAAATCGGCGATGGATTCCGTGATGCGCGCCTGACGAAAATGTTTCTCTCCTCGCAGATGCAGCGCCCGGGCCGCCAACTTGCGCGCCTCGACCTTCATCGTTTGATCAACGCCGTCTGCTTCCAGCAGCGGCTCCAAGTGCTTTAAGGCCGCGCTGAAATCGCCGGCTCGATACTTCTCACGGGCTGCGTCAAGCTGGCTGCCAACTGCCAGCGCAAGCGCGTCTGTTGTGAAGCAGCACACAACCAATGTCGAAGCAATTCTGGCCGCGAGCATGAGCATAAGTTACTACCTTCCGATCGGTACGAACGAGCTGGTCGCATTGCCCGATAATGAGTGTTATTCTGGACATTATTGATAACGCGTACAAGCAGAGCGGATTCTTTTTGGTCGATTGTTAGAAAGCGGCCTGGCATGTCGTGCGCCGGGCTTATGTGGAAATCGGGGCGGCGTTTACAACGCGATTGGCTCGCCGTGTTACCTTCAATGACAATGTTTTGCAAGCACCTTACGCCGTTGCTGCTGTTGGCCTGGCTGCCCGCATTGAATCTTGCCGGCGAGCGTACCACGAGGAGCGACTGGCCGCAGTTTCGCGGGCCGCGCGCCGCCGGCGTTGCCGATGGCGAGAAGTTGCCGGCCAAGTGGGATCTGGAAAAGCGCACCAATATACTCTGGAAAACTGCCGTGCCCGGATTGGGGCATGCCAGTCCGATCGTTGTCGGCAACAGGGTGTTCATTGCGACCGCACAGAGTGCTGAAAAGGACCCGCAGCTCCGCGTGGGATTGTATGGCGACATCGACTCAGTCCCCACCGAGCTTTCACACACGTGGCGACTGACTTGTCTTTGCAAGCACACGGGGCGGGTGCTTTGGCGACGCAGCCTTCATGTGGGCGTGCCACAGGTGAAGCGCCATACGAAGGCGTCACACGCCAACTCGACGCCTGCATCCGACGGATTCCACGTTGTCGTGTTTCTCGGCTCGGAAGGTCTGTATTGCTACGACCGATGCGGAAATCGGCTGTGGAGAAAAGACCTGGGCCTGCTCGACTCCGGCTACTACGTGGCGCCGGACGCGCAGTGGGGCTTTGGCAGCTCGCCCATCATTTACAAGAACATGGTGATCGTGCAATGCGATGTGCAAAAGGGATCGTTCATCGCGGCGTTCGACGTTCGCAGCGGCCGCGAGCTGTGGCGGACAGCGCGCGAAGATGTTCCTACGTGGAGCACTCCGACGATTTTTGAAGGGAAGACGCGCAC
>DATFGJ010000592.1:0-2973 GCA_035249585.1 Lacipirellulaceae bacterium | reverse complement strand
GGCCCTGGGATTTAAAAACAACGAACCGCAGCCGTGGCATTCGGTTTACCGGCCGGATGTGATTTCTTTGGCGGCCCTGCCCGCGTACCCACTGGCCGGCTACCGCGCGATCGTAATCAACAATCTCGACGAGCTGGATGCCGCGACACGCGACCGGTTGGATTCGTTTGTGCGCGCGGGCGGCGGACTCTGGGTGGCGCTCGGCGAGGCGGCCGATCACAGCTGGTTTAATCGCGATTGGTATAGCGACGGTGACGGCCTCAGCCCGCTCGGGCTGGAATCGTTGGAAGTTATCGACAAGCAGGAAGACGTCGCTGCGACCGTGCATCCGCCGTCGCGCGATCACGTGGCGACGCTCGAGCTTGCCAATACAACGCAGCTTGATATCGACGAAGCGAGGATTCGGCAGCGCTGGCTATTTGCACAACGGCCCGCCGCCGACAATGCAGTTTCAGCGCTCTTGGAATCGGGCAACGGCCGCCCGCTGGTGGTGGAAAACTACGTGGGGCAGGGACGCGTGCTGGTGCAGGCGTTTCCGCTGGGGTTGGAGTGGAGCAATTTACCGCTACTAAAGGCCTACGTGGTGTTGATCCACGATTGGCTGGCTTACGTAACCGCTCCGACAATGTCCCGTTACAACCTTTCTCCGGGTGCTCCGATCCTAGCGAGCGCGCCCAAGGACGCGGCCGGCGCGTCGGCCGCTTTGGTTACGCCGCGCGGTCGCGAGATCGCACTCGTGGCGCTCGATGGCGATGGGTCGACTGTATTTCGCTATGCGCAGACGCAGCTTCCGGGCGACTATCGCATTCGATTCGCTCGCGGTGAGACGCCGGCCGGAGACGTGCCATTTCACGTGGCGTACGATGCAACGGAATCGACGATCGAGCCGCTCGCTGAAGTCGATCGAGATAAGCTCTTGGTCCCAGCTGGAGTGCAGTTTTCCGGCGCGAACGCGTCCACTGTGGCTACGCGCGACAGCGCACCGCGCCGCGAGCCGTTTTGGGGAATTTTGCTGGCGGCCCTTGTCGCGCTGTTGGTGAGCGAACTGCTGCTGTCAACATGGCTGGCACGGCAACGCGCCGGCTTAACAGTCAGCACTGGATAATTAACGAATGATAATTGAAGTCTCACGCAAAGGCGCGAAGGCGCAAAGGATTCCAAAAGAACCAATAAGGACTCGAAGGACACAATGCCGGCACGTCAACTTTGCACTTAGCATTGCAACAACTTCGTGTCCTTTGTGTTCTATGTGGTTCGCTCTTTGCGCCTTAGCACCTTTGCGAGTGACCTTTTACCGCAGTCTAAAGAATAAGATGTGAATACTGACACCCGACAAATATTCGATCAGTTGGCCTGGGAAGGCCTCGTCGACGGGCCGACCGCGCTGGTCATCGGCGTGTTCGTAGCACTGGCCGCGGCCTGGTGTTTATGGCGCGAGCGGCGGGCGGTTGGCCGCGGATGGGCTGCCGCGTTTTGGGTTCTGCGGGTGGTGGCCTTCGGCGTGGCGCTGTGGATGCTTGCCGGGCCTACGCAGCAGCGCGTCGAGCGCACGACGACGACACAATCGATCGCCATCTTTGCCGACGGCAGCGAGAGCATGGGCGTCGTGGATCTGCCGGATCCGGCTGACTCCGTGCGCTGGGCCTTGGCGGTAAATGCGAAGTCAGGCGATGATGCGCTCGTTCGCTGCGATAAGTTGGGCGTGGCGCTGGGCGCGGCACAGTCGGAGTGCCACCAGTTCGCACTCATGGTGAAGGAACACCGGCCGACGAAACAGCTCGCTTCGGTCATAACGACGATCTCGGCAAGCCTCGAGCGGGCAGCCGCGCATGTCCAGGCTCTTGCGGATGGGCTCGATGGAAGCGACGCATCCATGACGGAGCGGGTGACGCGCATCTCGACGCTGCTTGAAGGTCCAGTAAAGGAGTCACTTGCCGCGATTCGGACGGCGCTTGATCGTTCGGGTGGAACAGTCGACGAAAATTTTTCGGTTCGTATCGACCAGCTGATGGAAGGCATCCATAGTGCAGAGCGGCGCACAAGAGTTTTCGTGGCCGACTTGGCGCAACTGCGGGCCGACAACTCCAGCACAGAATATAGAGAGGCATCGAGCCTGTCGCGGCGCGAAAAAGTCGGCCGGACGCTTGACGCATTGGAGAGCGAACTAGGCGATACGATTGGTAAGAACGTGCGTGTTGAGCGATTCCGCTTTGACCGCATGTCGATGCCGGTGGGAGTCGAGGCCGGCTGGAGCAGCGTGTTAGAAAGCACGCCGGAAGCGCTTGCCGAGCTCAGCGCGGCGTCGCAAGACGAAGCCGCGGCACCGGATCAAATTGTCGCTAGCGAGCCCGCGACGAACCTTTCGGCCGTATTCGATCAGTTGGCAAATCAGTCAGGCCAGCGGGCCGGCCACTCGACGCGATTAGCGGTGGTGCTCTCGGACGGCCGGCACAACGACGCGGATGCGCCTGCGCCGCAGGAGGTTGCCGCCCAATTGACGGACGTTCCGATCTATGTCGTGCCGATCGGCAACACGATGCTGCAGCGCGACGTTCTATTGCACCGCGTCGAGGCGCCGGCCACGGTGGCCGAGAAGGATTCGGCGGTTCTCGACGTGATCGTGACTGGTTTCGACTGCGAGGGGCAAAGCGCTGCGGTCGTGCTTCGGCATGAAGGCCGCGAAGTCGAGCGCAAGCCGCTCGAGTTCACTGGCAGCCGCAGTGATTACCGTGTGCGATTCATGGTTCCGGCCAAGGAGCTGGGTTGGCAGGAGTACATTGTCGAGGTCGAGCCGGTCGAGGACGAAACCAATACGGCGAATAACTACCAGCCGGTGTCGTTCGAGGTAGTGCGCGATAGGCTTCGAGTGCTTTTGGCCGACGGCGTGGCCCGCTGGGAATATCGCTACCTGAACCAGCTGTTCCGCCGCGACGAGCACGTGGAGTTCGACGAGCTATTGTTTCACCCGCGCTT
>DATFGJ010000591.1:0-2959 GCA_035249585.1 Lacipirellulaceae bacterium | reverse complement strand
CGTCGGGCTGGGTCGCGAGGGACGGAGCGTGCTTGTCTCCAGCCACGTACTCTACGAAGTCGAGTCGTTGACGCCGAACATCGTACTCTTGAACCGCGGCCGGCTCGTCGCCGAGGGGCACGTGCGGCAGATTCGCGACTTGATCGACAAGCATCCGCACCGGATCAAGCTGGTGTGCGACGACTATCGCCGGCTCGCCGCGCGCATGGTGGCCTGGGATGATGTCGAAAGCGTCCGCATGCTTGCGGGCGAAAACGGATTGATGGTCGAGACCCGGTCGCCCGACACGTTCTACAGCCGGCTGCCCGCGCTTTCGCTAGAGGACGGACTGGCGATCAAATCAGTGTTCTCAGACGATGACAACCTGGAAGCCGTGTTCAAGTATTTGGTGAATCCATGACGACCGCACCCGCGATGGATACCGGCCAGTCAGCCCGCGCCGAATACTCGGCGTCCGATGCCGAGCGCCGTGCATCGCGGCTCGGCGCATGGTGGACGCTGTACTGGCTCACATTGCGGCAGCATCTCCACGGCAAGCGCTGGATGGCCGTTGCGCTTGCGTTTATCTTGCCTGCGGGCCTGGCAATCCTCATCCGCACCGGGAACGCCGAAGTGCCGCCGCGGTTCCTTGAGTTCGGGCTGATGTGGGTTTTGATTCCACAGGCACTGCTCCCGCTGACCTCGCTTCTCTATTCATCCGGAATCGTGCAGGACGAGCAGGAAGAGCAAACGATCACCTACCTGCTGACGCGGCCCACGCCGAAGTGGCTGATCTACCTGATCAAGCTGGCGGCCACCTGGACCACCACCGTCGTGCTTGTGATTGCGCTGACCGCGCTCACATCCGCGGCGATTTACGCCGCGACCGATGCCGATATCAACGAAACGACGCTGCGCTCGTTGAAGATCGCGGCGATCTTGTCGCTTGCCGCGATCACCTACTGCAGCATCTTCGGCTTGATGAGCCTCATTACGAAACGGACGTTGATTGCCGGTGTGCTCTACACAGCGGTCGTCGAAGGACTATTGGCAAATCTACCGCTGAGCCTGCGCTGGGGCACCGTCCTTTATCACACAAGGATTATCGCCTACCGAACTCTGGAGTTCGTCGCTGCCTGGCCAGGCGGACGGCAGGAGGATCCGGCCTCAGGGGCCTGGTCGCTGAATGCGGATACCGATCCGACTCTCGCAGAGCACCCGACGCTGCGCACTTCGATGCTGATCTTGATCGGGACGAGCATTGTGTGCGCCGCGCTCGCCGCCTGGCTCTGTTCGCAGCGCGAATTCCACGTGAAGACGCCGGAGAAGGAGTGAGGTGCGTCGGCCGAATGAGTGTCCCGTAGGGACACCCGACAATAGCCCAGCAATTTATTGCTGGGCCTCCGATGGCGCGATTCACCAATTCGAGTCCCGTAGGGACGACTGAAGCGACCTTTTCTTTCAGTCGTCCCTACGGGACTCATGAGATGTGTCGCATGGCCTGTAGCCGCAGCACTTAAGTGCTGGGCTATTGTCGATCCGTCCCTGCGGGACGGACCGAAGTGAGGCAAACATCGCTGGCAGATTTGGTGATTCGTTAGGGCGTTGCCCCAGGCACCCGAACGGAACTGCGCGCTAAACCAGCGGCTTCCAGTCGATGTCGATCCGCGTGAGCAGCCGATGCGCCGCATCTGCAATGCCCGGAAACACGCGCGTGATCGCCAGCGCCATCGAGCGCGGCGCGATGCCGGCATATTCCATCACGACCGCCACGTCGTCAACGTCCGCCGGCACGACGGCCGCAAGCGGCCGCGACCCGCGCACCGCTTCGGCCGCCCTCCCATTGGCCTCTGCCTTGGGCACCAGCAGCAAGGTGCGCCGCTCGCAGCCGCATTGCAGCAAATCGTTGCTCGCCTCGTTGATGGTGCGCCCAAGCATCTGATCGACATTGAGCATGCCCTTCAGCGCCGCACCAAGCTCTGGCTGGTTGAAACTCTCTTCCAAAAGCCGTTGGCACTCGGCCTCGATTAGCGGATCGAGCGCGTCCGCAGCCAGAAACCGCTCGGGCTGCTTCAAATCAATTGTTTCGATGGCATGCCTGAGCACTCGCTGGCTGGCAGTTGCGATCAAAGAATGAAGCGCGGAGGAGCTGGAAAATCGACGGTCTGCTCCGGTTTCATTCGCTGCGCGCCGGACAATCTCGGCGACCGCGGCAGCGGCCGCTTCGGCAATCAGCTTGGCCTCGCGTGCGATGATGGCCGGCCGGCCGCGCTCATCGCGCGATTCCAGCTGCCGCTGAATCTGCTCGAGCGCGTCGCTGGTGAACTGCAGCGACAAATTCTCCTTGAACCGTGCCCGTAGCGCAAGTGGCGTCGCATCGTTGGCTGGCAGGACAGTGACTGGCGCAGCCGGGTCGCCGCTGGGCCGCGCCAATTTCGGCACTTTCGTAGCTTTCTGTTCCGCAAGCATCAGTTGTTGCCAGTCCTGGCTGCGATCTGGCCTGACCCAATATTCCTTGACGGCAGCCGCCAACTCGACAGCTAATTCTTTGATGAATTCATGTTGTCGATCGGCCAGCGACGCATGGCCGAACTTCTTCAGCACCAGTCCCCGGCCGCGGGACGACTCGCCCGGCGTTTGCGCCGCGCGGCACGATCGAATCGCAGCGCGGGCATCGGGGTTTGCCTCGCAAGCCAAGTACCTGGCTATGACGTCCAGCGGGTCGAGGGCCTGCGCGTCGCCCGTGCGTGCGCGAGTTGGGACGAAGTAAACGTGATCGAACGGCGCGTCCTGCGACTCGAACGCCGGACGTTCGCGCGAGCCCTCACCGCTGCCCGCATTGCCGTGTGCGGTCGCGTGATTAAGCTCGGTCAGCAGCGCATACGTATTGGCCGCCGGGAGCGGCGCTGAACTGTTCCCGGCCAAACAAGGACAAATGAATAACCCGTTGATTTCGACTTGAACGTTGCGGCGGGCCGCT
>DATFGJ010000590.1:0-7870 GCA_035249585.1 Lacipirellulaceae bacterium | reverse complement strand
ATATTTTGCTGGGGCGAAATTCAGAATCTTAACCCGAAACGGAGCGTACCGCGCCACGCAGGAGAGGCTCATAGCTGACAGCCGACAGCTGATAGCCGACGACCGTCAGCCACTCGTCACACCGCTTCGAGCGATTCCTTGCGCACGCGCTCCAGCCGCACGCGGTTTACCCGGCGGCGCGATGCGTCGAGAACCGTCACGCGAACCTTGTCGTTCCACGTCATCGATTCGCCGGCGGCCGGCACGCGGCCAAATTCAGCGAACACAAAGCCGCCAATCGTGTCATAATTCTCGTCCGGCAGCTCGAAGCCCATGGCGGCGTTGATTTCATCGATGTGCGCGTGACCCAGCGGCTCGCATACATCATCGTCGATCTTGCGCACGAGGTCTTCGGACTTCTTGTTGTATTCATCGTCGATCTCGCCGACGATTTCCTCCAGCACGTCCTCGATGGTCACCAGCCCGGAGACGCCGCCGAACTCATCAAGCACGACGGCGATGTGCGTGCGGGTTTTTTGAAACCATTGCAGCAGGTCGTCGACCGCCTTGGTTTCCGGCACGAAGTGCGGCTTGCGCACCAGCTCCGCGAGCGGCCGCCGCGGCTGGTCGGGATCTTTCGTTAGCTCCGGGAGCAAATCCTTGACGTATAAGATGCCTGCGACGTCGTCGCGCGATTTGTCGTATACCGGAATGCGAGTGTGGCCCGATTCAATCACGCTTTCGACGACTTCCTCCCAGGGCGTGTTCACGTTCAGCATCTCGACTTCGGTGCGCGGCGTCATAATGTGCGAGACCACAGCGTCGCCCAGCTCCATCACGCCTTCGATCATCTCGCGGGCATCCTCCTCGATGAGGCCTTCACGCTGGCCTTCACTGACGATGGTGAGGATTTCCTCTTCGATGGTGTCCTCGTCGGCTGCTTCGCTCTTGCGGCCCGTGGCGCGATGCAGCAGCATGTCGACCGCTCGGGCGCCCAATACAAGCGGGTAAAAGACCCGCCCCGCGAAGTTCCACAGCGGCCAGGTGTGATATAAGAATTGAGCCGCAGCGACGCGGCAAATGGACCACGGCAACCAGACGAGCGCGACCGTGAGAATCAGTCCCAATGCCACCAACATGGCAACGAGCAGCCACCAACTTTGGGCCGGCGACTCCGGCCGCCAGCTTATCCACGCCCAGATCGCGCTGCACGTCACCGCGATCGTCGCAAGGCAGACGAATAGCATGTCGACGGCCAGCGCGACGCGATCGTGATGGTGCAGGATGTCAGCGAAGCGGTCCTGGTTTTGTCGGCGCTCGCTAAACTCTTCCAACTCACGCCGCGAGAAGTCACGCAGAGTGCGGACCGCCGTGGCCGCCAGGCCCGCGGCAACGATGCCCATAATCGCCAGCCAGAAGACCGCATCCGCGTTCATCGAAGCTTCGCTCCCCGGCGCGCGGGCCTGCGAGAAGTGCGGTTGGCATGACGGCTGTCGCTCGATGCGCGCGGCTGCTCCAAGCCGAATTGGCGGAGAATTCGAGCTTCTGCCGCCTGCATCTTGCGCGTGTCGGCTGGCGATTTATCGCGATAGCCTACCAGGTGCAACGCACCGTGGATAACGTATAGCAGGAGCTCAGCGGCGGACGGCCAGCCGATTTCGGCGGCCGATGCGGCCGCCGTGTCAGCGCTGACAACTATTTCGCCTTCCAGATGATCGCCGTCGTCCTCCAAGACAAAGCTCAACACGTCGGTCGGCCAGTCGTGATCCAAATAGCGGCAATTCAGCTCGTGAACCGTCCTGTCATCTACAATTGCGACGCTAACGTTGGCCGATGAGAAGTCCGACGCATTCAAGACGTAGCGAACCGCGGATATTAGTTGGCGCTCATCCACGGCGTGACGCGATTGCCGGTTGGATACGGAGACGGCAAATTGGTCCTGCGCTTGGTACGATGTCGGGCTATCGTGCATATTGGGGACTTGAGCAAGTAAGTAGGTGAGTAAGCGAGTATGTCCTAGAGAAGGACTTACTCACCGGACACCATCCGGAGAATGGTCCACTTACTCACCAACATCCTACGCCGTTTCCTGATCCGGATACTTGACGCGTCCGTGATACACGGCCGTCAACGATTTTACGAGGCTGTCGTTGATTTTGCGAACTTCTTCCAAGGTGAGGCCGCATTCGTCGAACTGGCCGTCCAAGAGCCGTTTGCGGCTGATATCCTCCACCAGGCTTTCGATCCGTGCCGGCGTCGGCTCGACCAGCACGCGACTGGCGCTTTCGACCGCATCGGCCAACATGAGGATGCCCGCCTCTTTGGTTTGCGGCTTGGGACCCGGGTAGCGGAACGAGCTTTCGTCGACGTCGCTGCCGTTGGGATCGGTTTTGCGGCTCTCGCTTGCCTGGCGATAAAAGTATTCCACCAGTGTCGTGCCGTGGTGCTGTTGGATGAAGTCAATGATCGGCTCTGGGATTCTATTCTGCCGCGCGAGGTCGGCGCCGTCCTTCACGTGCGCGATGATCACCAGCGTGCTCATGGCGGGGACCAGCGAACGGTGGCGGTTGTCTCCCTGTCCCTGGTTTTCGGCGAAGTAACCGGGCTTGAGCATCTTGCCGATGTCGTGGAAATACGCGCCGACTCGCACCAGCAGGCTGCGCGCGCCG
Organism: Lacipirellulaceae bacterium; assembly: GCA_035249585.1. Lineage (GTDB taxonomy): Bacteria > Planctomycetota > Planctomycetia > Pirellulales > Lacipirellulaceae > JABDGM01. The sequence goes on along the minus strand of DATFGJ010000590.1, from coordinate 5,222 downwards.
ATCGCTTCGGCCGCCGCTTCGGCCAGCGACGCCACCGTGATCGAATGGTTGTAAGTGCCCGGGGCGCGGCGAATTAACTCTTGCAAAAGCTGGTGCGAAGGATCACCCAGCTCGATCAAGCTAAGATCGGTTTGAACGCTGAAGATTCTCTCGACCATCGGCAGGATGGCTGTCATCAGCGTACCGGCGATGACCGCCCAGATGCTCCACAAGAGCGCCGTCTTGAAAGTCAACAAGATTGGTTCCCCTTCAAGCGTGCCGACGCCGATCGTCGTCAGCGCGGCGACGCCGCCGGCAAGGAAACCAACGGAAAGTAGCTTGCTGCGGCTGCGCACGCGGCCCAGAAGGAGGATCGCCCCAGCTGTCGTCGCCAAGAGCACGACCGCATCCGAAAGCGCGTGCCCCAACGCCACAACGCTGATGAGCGTGACAGCCGCCGAGAGCAATAAGGCAATTTCCTGTTGATAAGCGATGGCCACGGTCATGCCGAACAGCATCAGCGGAATCAGCTCGACTCGCCATTCATCGTGGCTCGTGAGAACCATCAGGGAAACGGTGGCGACCACCAGCGCCAACAGCGTCGCCATTCTTCCCAGGTCATTGATGATGCGCGGCTCGCGGCGATAAATGTAATAACCGCACAACGTGTACAGGGCCACGTACATTCCGATCACTGCAAGGGAGCGAGCCAGCTTGGCGGAAAAAGGCCGCTGGGCCAATTCCGTGGCGTGTTCCTTTTCAAGCTTTTCAAGCGTCGCTGCGTCAATTGCCAGCGTCGTACCGGTTTCATCTTTCACCCGGGCCAATACCTCGCCGGCTGGAATGACCTTAAATTGGTCCTCGACTGCTGCGACCGCTTTGGCTTGCACCTCGCGCGTCGCCTCAAGATTCAACTTGAGAGTCTCAGTCTCCGACAGCCGGCGCTTCAACTCCGCAAAAATCCGATCGGCCACTTCCAGCGGCATCTTCTGCTGCAGCGATTTCTGCAGCGCTGATGCTGCGTTTTCGACGAGCACTTCGCTGATCGGCACCTCGACTTCAAAGCCAACATTGCCAACCGGTCGTATGGCGATTCTTTCCGCGTTGGCATCGTGTTCCGGAGGGAGCTTTTCCAGTATGCCACTCTTCATGAGAGGCGCAAGGGCCTCCGATAGCGACGCTTTAAACGTCTCTAGCGCTCCCTCCGTCGAAAGCGCTTCACGGAATTTCTGGAAGCGCTGCTGGCGCTCCTCTTCGGTCGGTTGCGGCGTGCCCTCGGCCAACTGCAGCCGATATTGATTCCAAATTTCCTTCGCTTCGTCGTACGATTTCGCCGCCACAAGCTGGGTGACGTCGTTCTCGACCTTAGCACGAAGCTGCTCTAACGGCTGCGGATTATGTTCGTAGATCGCGATTGCCGTCGTGCGAGCTTGCCGCTTCGCCTCTTGCGTGGCGTCGTCGTCGTAAAGCTTGAACTCGGTGCGGGCGATGATTTCGCGCGACGGAACGTCGCCCAAGTGATACGGCAGCGGCGGCGCCCAACCGCGTGTGACTAACCACAGCAAGAGCGCGGTTACGCCGCAAAGCGCTAGCCGCACCAGCACATGGCCGCGGCGCAGATGGCCCCACAGATTGCCCCACACGCCGGGCGGCATTTCCAGCGACGTGACGCGGTCGATGCGCCGCTTCTTCTTGCTGCCCGTAGACATGGGTTTCCTACTCGAAACGGATGAGCGAGGGGCAAGGAGCCGGGAGCAAGGAGGCTCATTCGGACTCCCCTGCTCTGTGCTCTCTGCTCCATGCTTCTATCGTTTCTTCTTCGAGCCCTCCTCGTAGGCGCGAACGATCTCCTGGACCAGCCTGTGCCGCACGATGTCGCTCTTCGACAGCTCGACGTAGGCGTAGCCTTCGACGTGGCGCAGCCGGCCAATTGCGTCGATGAGGCCGCTTTTGGTGTGTGGCGGAAGATCGACCTGCGACGTGTCGCCCGACACCACGACTTTCGACTGCAAGCCCATCCGCGTCAGGAACATCTTCATCTGCGGCACGGTAGTGTTCTGCGCCTCGTCCATGATGATGAAGGCGTTGTTCAGCGTGCGGCCGCGCATGTAGGCCAGCGGCACGACCTCGATCACATCGTCGGCCATGTAGCGCTTCACCTGCTCGTACTCCATCATTTCGCGCAGGGCGTCGAGAAGCGGCCGAAGGTAGGGGTTAATCTTGGCCTGCATGTCGCCGGGCAGGAAGCCCAGATTCTCGCCCGCCTCGACGGCCGGCCGCACTAGCACAATCTTGCCGATCTGCTTCTGCTTGAGCGATTCTACGGCGGTGGCGACGGCAAGATACGTCTTGCCGGTGCCGGCAGGGCCGCTGCAAAACACCAGGTCGTTGGTGCGGATTGCCTCGACGTACTCGGCCTGCCCAGGGGTGCGCGGACGGATGATCCGGCCCGCCTGGCGGACGTCGACCGGCGCGGTGCGGCCGTTGGTTGGTCCGCCGGTTACCTGCTTGATAATGTGTGAAACGTGCTCAGGCGAGAGCGAGCCGTCGCGAGCAACCGCGTTCTTGATCTGCTCGATGATCTCCGTGGCCTGAAGCACGGCCTGCTCGTCGCCGCTGACGTGGATTTTCCCGTCGCGCGCGGAAATCTTGGCCGGCACCGAGTCGCGAATGCGGCGGAGATGTTGGTCGCTGGCTCCGAGCAGCAGCACCAAGTCTTCGGTGTCGCCGACCGGAATAGTCGCTTCAATCATTAAAAAGACGCGGCGGCGCCTCACCCGACAGCCCGTATTTGCACTGCCGGCTCGTCCGCCGCAGACCAGAGTTCAGATTAAAAGTTACTTCCAACTATACTCAATTGCTGCCGCGCCGTACTAGCACAGCGGCGAAATCACGGCGCAAGTGCTTGCCCATCAATCAATTGCGCCTTATTAGCAATTATAGGTTGCCCGATTGCAGAGGGCCACTTGAGCCGCTTTTCAGTTGAGCTATCGGCTGCCCGGTTTTCCCACCTGTTATGGCCCGACAATCCGCAATGCCCAAAAAATGTACGCGACCGGCGCGGCGCCCAATAGCGAATCAAGCAAGTCGAGGACGCCGCCGAAGCCGGGCATCCACGTGCTTGAATCCTTCACGCCGGCGTCTCGCTTAAGCATCGATTCCGCCAGGTCGCCGACGATCCCGGCAATCGCGACGGCTATCGCAAATGAAGTAATGGGTATGACGTCGTCGATGCCGCTGGCTGACCTTCGACTGAACGCAAAAACCAACCAGGCAGTCCCGACAGCAAACAACACGCCGCCAACTGCGCCTTCCCAAGTCTTCCCAGGACTAACGGCCGGCGCGAGTTTGTGGCGGCCGAACATTCGCCCCATCCAATACTGACCGGTGTCGCTCATCTTTACAGTCACGATGAGCGAGGCGATTGCGAGCATGCCCCAGCGGCCATCGTTGCCCCATGCACCGCCGCTTAACAGCCGCAACTGCACCATGAAACCCATCAGCCCACCAATGTAAAGAATGGCGAGGCAGGAAACGCCGAGGTCGGATGTGGCACGGCCGAGTGCGGGGTAGCGTCTTAGTTCGGCAACTACCGCGATCGCAAAACTTGCGGCAAGCCCCACCGCCAACCAACCAAGACGACCTACCGAGGCAGAGCTCGACCATTCGGCTGGGATGTAAACAGATGCACCTGCCAGCAGAACGGTGATCAGCGCTCCGCTGTATACAACCCATGGCAGCGGCGTGTGGCCGCGCTTGCGAAACATGGTTAGCAGTTCGCCGGCGCCAGCCAGACTTAACACCGTAGCGAGCGGCAACAGAAACACACCGGGCCGCGCGGCGTGGTAATCGAGCCAACACAAGCCAACCAGCAAAGCGATGAATAGCGCACCGAGTACTAATCGCCAACGCAGCATGGCATGTGAAGCTGTCTTGTGCCCGCGTCTCTCCGAGACGCCGATGAGTAGAGAAGTTTTCCGCCGAGTTATTGGGCCCAGCTTGTTCTAAACGCAGCTAACGGTTCATGCGGGTCGTTGCCACGGCGAATCTTCGTCGGAGAAATTCGCCCAAATGTGTTTCTCGACCTCATGCCACGGGCCTGGCCGGGTACTTGTGCATTAGCCGCAGAACTTCGTCGATCTGCTGCGGCGTGTGGAAGCCGATGGTCATCGCGTCCAACAAGCCTAACTCCTGTGCGTATTTCATGCACTCCTCGCGCTGATCGGCGAGCCGGCCCTCGCCGAAGATCTTCATGCCGATCACCGCTTTGCCGTTTTGTTTGGCGGTGCGCAAGACGCCCTCCACTTCCTCGCGCGAGCCGTCCATCATGACTTCCTTGCCCCCCTTCATGTTGATGCGCGCGAGGATTACGTCGACCCACGGCGTGACGGCCGCCGTTTGCATCGCGCCGAAATCGTGGCACGAGCAGCCGAGGGCTTTGATGCGGCCGCGCTCCTTCTCTTCGAGCAGCACCTCCATGTAGGGCGTCATGTGCTCGTCCCAGCCGGGCTTCGTGAGGCAGTGCAGCAGCACGATGTCGATGTAATCGGTCGTGAGCTCGTGGCGGAAGCGCTCCATGGTCGTCTTCGCCATTTGCCGGCGCTCGGGCCGGCTGGTTTGGTCTTCGGGACCGTCGTAACGCCACCACACCTTGGTAAGGATCGCCAGCTTCTCGCGCTCGAAGCTCTTGAGCGCTTCGCGGAAATAGACGTGCGTGCCGTACAGGTCGGCCAGGTCGAAGAACCGGATGCCGCGGTCGTAAGCGTGCAGCATCAGGTCGACCAGTTTGCGGAAACCCAGGCGCGTCTGGTCCGACTGCCGTTCGCCGCCGTGGACGCCGGTGCCCTGACCGAGCCGCGACATCTTGATGCCGGTGCGGCCCAGATCGATGATCGGCGGGGCCGGCGGCTTGTTGGAAGCATTCGCGGCCGAGGCTTTCGATGCGGCTGGCCCATTTGTTTCGGCCGCCCGCAGTGAGTTGGTTGCACCGAGTGCGGCGGCCGCTGTGGCCGTCGCGCCCAAAAACCGCCGGCGATCAATCGGTTCCATGGCGAAATTCTCCCGCAATATGCCTTCACAAATTCATCACAATCCGGCCGGCACGCATTATACAACGCTGTTCGGCGTCAATTCAAATACCCGCCGGGCCGAAGTCGCTGCTTCGAGATTCATATCCTTTTCATTCGCACTTAACACGCTGCGGGCACAATCTCGCTCAATCAATCGCAGATACCATGAGACTT
>DATFGJ010000589.1:0-2547 GCA_035249585.1 Lacipirellulaceae bacterium | reverse complement strand
ATGTCGACGTTGCGAAACTGAAACCGTGACGAATCGCGGTTCCTTGGGCGCCGGATACTCGAGGCAGCGCAAGTTCAATGCTGGCTAGTCAGCGATGAACAAGCTGACAAACCACGCCGCGGCCACCGATAGAGTTGCCGTGGCCAGCTCGACGCGGGTGCCGCTCGTTATCTGCCAGAATGTGATAGCCATCAGGAAGATGGCGACGAAGGATCTCATATTAGAGTCTAGGTCATAACGGGGCTGGTGCCTGCGGCCACGAATTTTCAGTATTTCAGCAGGAAAACGTGAATTTGGCCGCCCAAACAGGGCGGGCTGGCCGCTGTTGGTCGCCTGAGATTTTGAATCAAGACACGCGAAGGTAGCAAAACGCGAGAGCAGGAAATCGGAAGAACGCAAGGGTAAAACGCAAATGCGGGAGACTAAACGTACGACCGCATGCGGGCGGGCTCGTCAATCGATTAGCGATGGGTGCACAGCGGGCTGGGCCGTTCTCATCGTGTTGATTACGATCGTCGCTTCAGGCTGCGAGCGCGCGGCTTCGGATCGCGCGCTCGCCGCGCCGGCCGATCCGGTCGCCGGAGGTCACGATGCGGAAGCCGCGTCGGCGCGAAGTTCCGAGTCGGCCGCCACAGCGGATTCGAGAACGCCGCCCGCCGTCCCCAATTGGGCGGCCGACGCCATCTTCTACCAGATTTTTCCTGAGCGATTCGCTAACGGCGATTCCAATAACGATCCGACGCGCGAATCCCTGGAATTCCCCGACAGCGTTCCGGAAAGCTGGAAGATTTCGCCGTGGACGGGCGACTGGTACGCCCGCGCCGAGTGGGAGAAGCGGCTTGGCCCGAACTTCTTCGAGAACGGCGTGTACGATCGCCGTTACGGCGGCGATTTGCAGGGCGTGCTCGACAAGCTGGATTATCTGGAGACGCTGGGAATCAACGCGATTTATTTCAACCCCGTGTTCTACGCGCGATCGCTCCACAAATACGACAGCAACTCGTTGCATCACATCGATCCGTATTTTGGCCCCGATCCCGAAGGAGACCTGGCGCTCATCGCCAAAGAGACGCGCGATCCAGCCACCTGGCAGTGGACTTCGGCCGACAAGTTGTTCTTGGAGTTGATCCGGCAGGCGCACGCACGGCAGATCCGCATCGTGATCGATGGCGTATTCAACCACACTGGCCGCGATTTCTTCGCGTTTGCCGATCTGCGCAAGCGGCAGCAGAATTCTGCGTATCCTGATTGGTATATCGTGCAGGCTTATGACGACCCGGCAACGTCCCGCAACGAATTTCGCTACAAGGGATGGTGGGGCGTGCGTACGCTGCCGGAGTTTGCTGACGACGAGAGCGGCCAGGATTTGCACCCGGGCCCTTGGCAGTACGTGATGGACAGCACCAGGCGGTGGATGGATCCGAATGGCGACGGCGATCCAAGCGACGGCGTGGACGGGTGGCGCCTGGACGTGGCCAACGAAGTGCCGCCCGGCTTTTGGCGCCGCTGGCATGCCTTGGTGCGCGGGATCAATCCGCAGTGCTACACCGTGGCGGAGATGTGGGGCGATGCGCGCCGGCTTCTCGAGGACGGCCGCTTCACCGCCACGATGAATTATCACGGGTTTGCCGTGCCGGTGAAAGGGTTTTTGATCGACCAGGTGCTGCCGGCTAGCGCGGCAGCGAGCGATTTTGACGCCCGGCGCAACGTTTATCCACAATCCGTGCAGCATGCGCTGCAGAACCTGGTGGATTCGCACGATACGGATCGGCTGGCGTCAATGATCGTCAATGCGGGGAAGCGCCCCTACGACCAGCCGGATCGCTTTGATTTCGACGTCGGCGCCTCGCCGCGTTCCGTGCCGGATTACGACGTGCGCAAGCCCACGGATGATGAGCGGCGCGTTCAACGGCTCGAGACTCTATTGCAGATGACCTATGTTGGCGCACCGATAATTTATTATGGCACGGAAGCCGGCATGTGGGGCGCTGACGACCCATGCGACCGGATGCCAATGGTATGGCCCGATATCGCCCACGAGTCGCAGCAGGCACATCCGCTTGGTCGCGAGCGGCCGTCCGACGCGGTAAGTTTCGACGAATCGCTGTTCGGTTTCTATCGGGCGGCGATTGCCCTTCGCCGCCACAGCTCCGCATTGCGGCGCGGCAGCATTGAGTTTGTGAGAGCCGATGATGAATCGCACTTCCTGGCGTTTCGACGGACTACTGAAAACGAGTCGCTGCTCGTCGGACTGAATCGGGGCCAAAAAACGTATCGCTGGGAAGTTCCAGTAGCGGACGGCGAAACCGTCGAGCAGGTTTTCGCCGCATCGGGCAACATCGGACAGTTAGCCATTGTGCAGGTGGCTGGCCGGGCGGTTGTCGCCATCCCCGGTAGCGAGGGCGTGGTGCTTCGCGTGGGCGCAGGCTCCCTACCGGCGCAATGACATGTTTCGCACAGTTACTCAATCGCGATGGCTCAGCGAAGGTAAGCCGGCCGCATGGACGTATCAATGCCAGGGCGCTATCGATAAATTGTAGATATCGT
>DATFGJ010000588.1:0-7578 GCA_035249585.1 Lacipirellulaceae bacterium | reverse complement strand
CGGCGCGCGGCGGAAGAAGCGCATCGGCGATTCTCGGCTGACGCAGGTTTGCGGCCACTGTTTCCGAAAGCCGAGGCAGCTCGTCATCAGCCGGCAGCGGCACGATCGACAGCGAGCCGAAGTATTGATGCGAGTTAAAGCCCTGGGCGCCGCGAGGCGACCGCGAGTGCTGCGGCCGCTTCGGCAGGCCCTTGATGTTCGCGGCGATGATCGTCTCGCGCCGTGCGTCGAGCGCTATCGCGCCCGGATACCAGCCGACCGGAATGAGACCGCGAAGTTTGGATTCGTCAGGCTCGTCGGGATCAAAATCAAAAACCGCGATGGCATTCTGGGCGCCGTTCGCGGCATAGAGCCGCTTGCCGGATGCGGCAAACGCGACGGCGTTGGGCGAGGCACCCAACAAATCCGACGGCTTGGGCTTGGCCCACAGCGTGGCGACGACCGTGTCGGTCTTGGTATTGATCACGCTCAGGTGGTCGCTGCCGGCGTTCGCGCAGATGATGTAGCGGGCATCGGGCGAAACCGCCAGGCCGCTTGCATGCAAGCCGGTGAGAACTTCGCGCGTCGATTCACCTGTTTCGATGTTGACGACACTGACAGACCCTTCGCTGGCGATATGGCGCAGCGGATCGACACGAACGAGCGTGCCGCGCCCAGCCGGGCCAGTGACATCACCTTCGCCCGGCCGGCGGCCGCCCCAATTGCTCACATACGCCTTGCTTCCGACCAGCACCACATCGTACGGCGCGACGCCGACATTGAAGGTTCGCACTGTCTGGCCCGTGGCGGTGTCGATTTCCAGCAAGCGGTTCGACAGATTGCCACAAACCAACAGCCGAGTGCCGTCTGGCGAAATCGCCAGCCCGCTGGGGATTTCCGCTTCGCGCCGCGGGGCGCCGGCAGGCGGCAAGGCGAACGAATGCGACGGCGTAACTTTCCCGTCCGCGCTGACAGCAAATACTTTCACCGAGCCCTCGACATTGCTCATGTAAATCCGCTCGCCCTTGGGCGAGAAGATGAGGCCGGTGAAGCTGAGCTGGCCCTCCTCGTCGGGCTGGAGGATTTGCGGCGAGACGACGTCGGCCGGCGGAAGCCGCTGCGCTTCGTTGGGAAGCGTGACGCGCTGGCGAACCGTCCCATTTTGCGGATCGACGACCACCAGCTCGCTCGTTTTGCCGGATACAACGAGAAGTGCGCCGTCGGGCGAGAGCGCGAGCGCTTGCGGGCGCATGCCGGGCAGATCGACTTGTTGGCCGGCGGGCGTGAGAAGCTGGTTGACTGGAGTCACCGCGCGCCCGGCCTCAGCGTGACCGACTGTTTCGCGATCTTGATCTTGTTCCTGCGGTTCAGCCAGAGAAGGATTGCAAAATGCAAATTGCAAAATGCAAATTGTAAATTGCAGCGATTGACTCCTCATTCTGCAATTTGCAAGTCCCATTGGCAATTTGCAATGTTACCGGAGGCGGCGCTTGCGGGCGCGAATGAAACTTGCCAACGTCGCGGCGCTCAGCATCACCAGCAATCCAGTGGAAGGCTCGGGGACGCCACCCTGCAGGTCGGCCGGATTAATGGCCCCCAGCCCGGCGCCCGACAGCGCGTTCTGAAAGAGGAGCAAGTCCTGTATGTTCGTGATGCCGTCCAGGTTCAGATCGCCTTGGGCGCGGGAAGCCATGTCGCCGATCTGAAAGCCTCCGACAATGCGCCGGTCCATCCAGCCGCCGATGAAGGCGTCCTTGTCCGCCTGGTTCAAGACGCTGTCGTTCGTCACGTCGCCGGCGACGCCCTTGATGCCGCTCACGGGCGAGGCGACGAAATCGTTGTCGATGGCCAAGTTGAAAGTCCCATAGTTCACCGGGGTTGCCGACGTGCTGGTTCCGATTACGAACAGCTTCAGCTCGTCGACGATGCCGCTGAAGAATTCAGCCGTGCCGCCGGTAAAGCCGGGCGAGGGCTGATCGTCGCCGGCCGTGTTGGTGCCCACCGTGAGGTCGGCCCAGTCGTCGTTATAGCCACCGGGCGCGGCGGCAACCGCAACGCCGTTAATATACATGCGAGAACCGTTGGCGGCGCCGGCTGGCCGCACGACTTCCACGTGGTACCACGTGTTTGGCGTGACGGCTTGGGTCGATTCGTAATCGCTGCCGGCATAGCGCATCGAGAATCGCCCGTTGGCATTGATCCTTACGCCATGCTGGTTGGTGTCCATCACGAGCGTCTGAACGGCCGTCGAGGTCGGCCTTACCCAGAACTGGAAGCCCCGATCGCTGATTCCCTGGTAGTCGAGCGCACCCCCATTAGGCGTGTGGTGCATCACCGCCGAGAACGATTCTTCGGGGAAGCCCAAGTTGAATCCATGAAGATACTCCATTTGGGCAGCGTTGAATTGAATGCCCAGGCCGCCGTTACCTCCGTCAGGTCGACCGGCGATCGTCACGTACGTCGGCTGACTAACGGCCATGAGGTCGACCAGTTGACCTTGGCCCGGCTGACCGACACTGTCGAATGTGCTGGAGACGGATCCGCCGGGAGAAGCGCCCTCGGCCGGGTCGTCGCCCATTTTATAGTGGCGGTCGAGAGTTGCCGCGGAGGCTGCCGCGGCAATCGCAAGCAAGCCGGCTGCGGCCGTTACGAACCGGGTGAATCGCGTTCGCCAGGAGTTCATGATTATCTTCCTCTCGAATGGAGTAAGTCGCATTTGATATGTTTGCGACGACTTTGTGAAAGAAGAGTCGTCGACGGTTTGCAATTGAATCAATTCTCTGGTGTCCGCCGCCATGTTGCGACAGCCAGCGATGCGAGGCCCATGCCAACGAGCAAAACGCCAGCCGGCTCCGGCGCGGCGGCGCCGCTGCCGACGCCTGCGGTTACGTAGCGGACGAAGCCCTGCATCAAGGTGCCTGGTCCAGAGGGACCGCCGGTGGCGCCGAAGTTAGTGCGCCAATCCGTATAACCCTGCTGCGAAGTGTCGGTCTTTCGCCAGATGACGTAGTCGGCGGCATCGACGGTGCCGTTGTTGTTGTAGTCGCCGAGCAGAACAGACCCAGCGTCATCGACTTCGGAATATTGAAAAACGAGGTCTTGAGCGCCGCCCACATTGAATGCCTGGCCTAGGCCAACGGACGCATTGTTGGTGACGGCGCTATTGCCGCGGAGATACGATTCGCCGATGACTCGCGAGCCTGCCGCGCCGAATTGTTCCCAACCGTTGCCCGAGCCGTTACCGGCCGGGAAGCCGGCACGGTTTTGCTCCTGCAGGCTGTTCCAGGCTGTAGCGTTGAGCGAACCGGAGGCACTAGTGACCTCGTAATAATCGATATTAATCGGCTGGCCGATTTGATTCTTGAGCGTAACTTGGCCCGTCGTGGTGTTCACTTCGAGAAACATCAGCGTCGACTCGATCGGCACGGCGCGTAACGATATGTCATCAAGCGCGGCGTCATCCGCACCCCAAAACCCTACGCCAATCGGGTGACCTATTTCCGGCGCGCCGGACGGGACGGCATGAACCAGAGAGATTTCGGTCCAATTCGACTTGCTTTGTTCGGCGGTCCACTCTCGCACGCGATTTACAAAGTCACCTGTGTCTGGAGCATATCGGCGAAAGACCAGCGAGTTGTCCTCGCTGAAGGGAATGGTACCGTCGAAGATATACAGGAAAACGCGACTCGATGTGGCCGTTGCGTCGTCATCACCTTGCGACCAAGCCGATAGTACGTACGATTTGTTAGCCTCGAAGACGGCGGTCGTTTCCTGGGCGTTGTAGTTTAGCAAACCGTGCATTGCCTGATTGCCGGTGCGGGGAGTGGGCCGCCTCCGCGCCGCGCTGCCAGTTTGCGCGTAGTTGGCGTCGTAAAGCCAGTTACTGTCATTGTTGTCCTGTCCCAAACCGCCCGGTCCATCCAAATCATCGACCCAGGCGCTCGTAGGCCGGTATGAGCCAAAGGGAGGCGCGGCATACGCGTAGCCTGGATTGGCCGGCACAACGTAGTCCTCAAAGCTGGGATCGCCAAGCGGAATATTCTGGGCATAGACGGCGCCGGGAAGCCAGACGCCGCCAGCCAACAGGGCCACGCGCAGGCTCTTGCACCAGTTGGTAACCTTCATCGAAACGCTCCACGAGGGTTCGTAATTTGATTTGGCTTGATGCGAATTTTAGTTTTCGTTCGTGTTCGTTGTCGGGCGAACGCGCCGCAGCGTTGGCAACACAAACAACCCGGCGCCTATGCCCAGCAGCATGCTCGTCGGCTCCGGTATCGACGCGAGCATAGCGTCGAACGCGCCGGCGCCGTTGGCCGCATCGAATGCCGTCTTGAACTGAACAAAGTCGGCATGGTTATTCAGGCGGTCGCCCGTGAGGTCGCCGCGCCGGTATGCCTCGGCCAATGAGAATTCGCCCAGGTCGGCGTGCTGGTTGGTGCGAAAGATGACCCAATCCGCCATGTCGATGTCGCCGTCGACATTCAAGTCACCTGCGGTAAAAGGCAGGCCGCCGTTACCAATGTACGAGACGATTCCCGTGACAATTTGGCTATCGGAAATGTACTGAAATGCGAGATCCTCGGTCGGATTCTGGATCCAGGCCCCGGCATTTGCCAGATTGATTGTCCGCGCAGGGCCCAGCGACGTTCCCGTGCCGGCGTCCAGGTCCGCTTCACTGAAGTCGCCGTGCGCAGTGGGGTCAGTTAGCTCGCTCCAATCGTGGGCGGCGTCCACCTGGTTCGGCCCGGGATTACCAGCGTCGTAATTCTCGGCGATCGACAACCAGTTGTTGGGGTCCAGCGCCTCGACCGCCGAATCTATTTGGTAACTGGAGATGTTTACATTCCCAGTGGTGCCGTTGCCGATCGTCATGGCGCCTGTATCCCGATTGATTAAAAGGCTCAACACGGGATCGCCGACAAGAACCTCCACGTTATCGATGGCCCACCACCAGTCGTTTCCTGCCATCGTAAGCCCGAAAGAAATTACGGCGCTCGTTGCTCCGACGGGATTGTTAAGTGGCACCAGGATTTCACCATTGAGAGCGTCTGGCACGCTGTCATCCAAGCGAAGCAACTCGATCTCGTTGCCCGCGTCGTAGCGTACGGTGACCGTGCCTGTTTGATCCGCGAAAGGCCGCCAACTTGAATCAAAATGAAGGTTCAGCGAGCCCGCCTGTTGGCCTGCGAGCGAAATCGACGGCGTCGTCAAAAAACTATTGAATTGGCCACTTGATGACGGACTGCCGTCGTCATCCCATTCATCCGGATCGGCCACAGCAATGACGTTCTGCCCCCGGGTAAACTGATTTCGATCCTGTCCCGCGGTAGCATTCCAAAACACGGGATCGAGAAACGTCCAGCCGTTAAACTCTAACGTTCCGTTAGTGTGATTACTGTTGTCGACGGTCCAACCTGGCGGTGGCGTGCTGGTCCAATCTGTGCCATCTCCTCCGGTCTCCGTAGTTGACACGGCTGGACCCAGCGCTAGCGAGTCGAAGTTTTCGGTGAAGATCGTTTGCGCAGAGGCAGCAGGCGCAAATGAGGAGACATGCGCAGCCACCGCCACAAGAATGGCCGATGTAAGAATTGCGCCGCGCCGAGCACATAACGAACGATTGCTGCGACTTGTCATGAGGAGCGCGGGCCGCTTTTCCTGTTGTACGATCATCAGTGTTCTCCACTTGCAAATGGTGCTCTCGGATGCTGGCGTAAAGAGCTTATCACCGCCGTGGGCGCTAGTACGCATATCGGTTCGGCCGTGTAAATAACACCCAGAACGAGCAACCCGCCGGCCGCGGGGGGAAGCTAAGTGCTTTCTCCGCAGGTTGGCAACCTTCATCGGTGGATTCTCCAGGAAGATGTCGTTCGGAATTGCTCGTGCTCAGTGCGCGCTAGTCGCGGTCGATTGTGGCAGACAGATTTAAATCCCCCTTCGGCCCTGCCCCAAGGGGGAGGGAGTTTGTGAGCCAATTCCGCCGCAAGGTCCATGCTAATTCAAATCAACAAGTCCGGCGCTATCGGCCACCGGGGCTGGGATAAAAATCGCCGACCCGACCGTCCTGGCGGTCGCCCAGATTGGCCAGTAGCGCGTCACTGATGTTCTCTTCGAGGAATTCCACATGGCCGTCGGCGAACAGGAAGTGAGAGCCACCTGGATGCCGGCTGCGGAAATTGCAGCCCGTCTCATAGTTAAATTGGTCGTGCTCCGTGGGCGTGAATCCGAGCCGGGCGACATAGTCCGTGTTGATACCCCATACCGTCGAGGCGACGCTCCAACTTGTCATCCAATTCATTGTGGAAAAACAACCGGAGCGGTTGGTTTCCCTGTCTTCCCAATACGTCTCACCGACGTGAAGAGTATGCGCAGTTCCGTCCGAGACCTTACCGGTGGAGATCTTATTGGCCCACATGTCCATCATTCCAGGACCGCCAGGATTATGTCCATGGTACCAGCCCCGCTGGGCTCCGCCCGGTTTGTTGCCGCTGACGCACGGGCAGCGCAGACTACCAACGCAGTTCCCACAGATGATATCCGGCCCACCCCAACTACTGTCGGACGGTCCCGTGGCGACGGGACCGGCCGAGCCGAAATAGGATGAGATAGCGGCCAGTCTCGGGCCGAACCAAAGATCAGTACCACTTTTTGGTTTCACAAAGGGGAGATGTTCGCTAGGGCAGATGTATTCGGAGATTACCATTTCTTGAAACGTCTTCGCATTATCCCAGGGGCGATTTTCAGGATACCTGCAGGGGTTCTTTCCTGGGGCCGTGTCGCTGATCTCCGCGATGGGCACTAGCTGGTCGTAGATAGATGAGTATTCGATGTAGGGCAGAATCAGCACGCGCCAGGCCATCACCTTTCGATCAGGAGTCATGGATTCACAGTCGCCGTCATTGGCGCCGTATGGGAAAACGCCTCGCGCCGAATGATAGTTGTGCAAAGCGATACCGATCTGGTGCAAGTTGTTCTTGCAGCTGGCGCGCCGCGAGGCCTCACGGGCGGCTTGCACCGCCGGCAGCAACAACGCCACAAGGATTCCGATTATGGCGATGACCACCAATAGTTCGACGAGCGTGAAGCCATGGCGGTGAAAGCGTTTCGTCACGGCAATGCTCCTTATTTATTTATAATATGTGGCACCACCTAATCCGTCAGCTCGATTCGCTTGAAACCGGAATGATCAGAATCGACGACGTCGGTGAGCGGCGACGTATTCGGGTCGGTGTACTTCTCGGGAATCAAGAGCCGCGGCTGTCCAACGGCGCCGCTGGCGGCCTCGACTTGCTCGCGACTCAATTGCTGTGTGGTGTAGGCCGTTACGATGACGTGGTATTCGCCAGGGGTAACTCCGTCGGCATTCTGGAAGGTGGTCAGTACGAACGATCCGTCCGGCTGAATTCTGCCACTGGCCTGGCGTGCATCGTCCGATTTCGGCAGATATTTCACCAATCCTTGTGGAACATTGCGCAAGGGCGTGCCTTTGTACAAAACCTCACCTCGAATCGGTATGAGCGTAGGCCCGTCAGATCCGCACCCGGTCAGTGCCGCCAGGGCGATGCTCAGGCTCGCCAAAAAAATGCATCGAGTACTCATGCT
>DATFGJ010000587.1:0-8517 GCA_035249585.1 Lacipirellulaceae bacterium | reverse complement strand
ACGGTGAGTAACCACGAGTACTTCGAGCGGCTGGCCAAGGAGCTGATCCGCCTACTTACCGAACCGACGGACTTGGGCACGGCGTACCGCGTCGATCTGCGGCTGCGGCCGGAAGGCACGGGCGGGCCGCTCACACTGAGTTTTGAGAACACCCTCTCGTATTATGACGTGAAAGGCCGCACCTGGGAGCGGCAAGCGTTTGTGAAAGCCCGGCCGGTTGCCGGCGATCTGGCTTTGGGCCGCGAGCTGCTCGCGCGCCTTGAACCGTGGATCTACCGCAAATATCTGAGCCTGGCCGACATCACCGGAATCAAATCGCTCAAGCGGCGCATCGAGCAGCGCGTCGAGCGAGAGGGCGGCGACTTGCGTAACGTGAAGACGGGCCAGGGCGGCATTCGTGACATCGAGTTTGTAATACAGTTCCTGCAGCTGCTCAATGGCGGCGCGCTGCCGGAGGTGCGCACTGGCAACACGCTGGATGCGATCGCCCGCTTGGAGCAGGCCGGGTGCCTGACGCCCGATGAGCGCGCGAAACTCGAAGACAACTACAGCATGTTGCGTAAGCTCGAGCATCGGCTGCAAATCATGTTCGACCTGAAAACGCACTTGCTGCCCAGCGACCGCGATGAGCTGGCCAAGCTGGCCGTGCGCATGGGCTACTCCGATACGCGAAACTCCACCGCATTGCAGTCGTTCAAGGAAGACTACACGCGTCGAACGAAGCAAAATCGCGAGATGTTGGATCATTTGCTGCACAACGCCTTCCCCGGCGACACGGCGGCCGAGCCGGAAGTTGATCTCATCAACGACCCCAATCCGCCGGAGCTGCGCATCGAAGAGGTGTTGGGCCGCTATCCATTCGAGGACATTCCGGCGGCCTATCAAAACCTCATGGCGCTGGCGACGGAAAAAATCCGCTTCCTGTCCACGCGCCGCTGCCGGCATTTTCTGGCTGCCATCGCTCCGCGGCTCCTGGCGGCCATTGCCGCGACTCCAGAGCCCGATACCACGCTCGTGAATCTCAGCCGCGTGAGCGATTCGCTCGGCGGTAAGGCGGCCTTATGGGAGCTGTTGAGCAGCAATCGGCCTTCGCTCAACTTGTATGTCACGTTGTGTGCCGCGTGCCCCTACCTGGCTGGCATCCTCACCAGCAATCCGGGCATGATTGACGAGCTCATGGACAGCTTGCTTGTGGAGCACTTGCCCACGCTGACCATGCTCGAAGAGATGCTGGGCGAGCTAACCAAGGGCGCCGAGGACGTCGACCCAATTCTGCACAGCTTCAAAAACGCGCAGCATCTTCGCGTCGGCGTGCGCGACGTTTTGGGCAAGGACGACATTCGCTCAACCCATGCAGCCCTGTCGGACATCGCGGAAGCATGCCTCAAGACGATCGCGGAGCGCGAATACAAAAAACTCGTGGGCAAGTTCGGTGTGCCAATGATCGGCCGCCCCAGCGAGGAGGAGCTGGCCAACGAAACGATGCGACGCTACTGGGAGCGCTTTGCGCAGCGCCCGGACGGCCGGTGCGAGCCGGTGGTGCTGGCGCTGGGCAAGCTGGGCGGGCGCGAGCCGAACTATCACAGCGATCTCGATCTGATCTTCCTGTATGAGGCCGGCGGCCACACAACAGGTCGGCCGAATTGGAGCGGCGGCGGAAGCGGCGACGGCACGATCAACAGCCACTTCTTCAGCGAATTCGGCCAGCGGCTGATCCGCGTGGCCAGCCATTTGGGTCCACACGGCCGGCTTTACGAGGTCGACGCTCGGCTACGTCCAACCGGGCGAAGCGGCGCGCTAGCCGTGTCGTTCGATGCATTGGCCCGCTACTTCGCCGAAGGGCCGGCACAGCTTTGGGAGCGACAGGCACTATGCAAAGCTCGGCCGGTGCTTGGCACTGCCGAAGCATCGAGTCACGCGATGGAGATTGTGGCTCAAGCGGCGTATGGCACGCCCTGGCGGCCTGAATTCGCCGCGGAAATTCGCCAGATGCGCACGCGGTTGGAGGAAACCGCTTCGCAGCGTAATTTGAAACGCGGGCCCGGAGGCACCGTCGACACTGAGTTCTTGGTGCAGATGCTGCAGCTGAAGCACGGCGGTGAGGATACGTCCATTCGCGTGCCTGGCACGCTCGATGCGCTCACTGCGCTGGACCAGGGCGGATACTTGTCGCGCGACGATGCCGAGTACTTTCGCGGCAGCTATCGTTTCCAACGCAGCATCGAGGCGCGCATCCGACTCATGAACGCCACCGGCCGGCATGAGTTGCCGGACAATGAGCGCGAATTAGCCAAATTGGCCTATCTCCTGGGCCACTCCAACCCGCAGGAGCTGGTCGCCGAAGCGGAGCGCACCTTCGCCGAAAACCGGGCCCGC
This sequence comes from Lacipirellulaceae bacterium, assembly GCA_035249585.1. GTDB lineage: Bacteria > Planctomycetota > Planctomycetia > Pirellulales > Lacipirellulaceae > JABDGM01. The sequence continues at coordinate 6,141 of DATFGJ010000587.1, read as the reverse complement.
TTCAACCGCATCTTCGACGCGGCAGAGCGCCAGTAGGGCCGTGAGCTGGGCTGCCCTTTACTTCTTCTCGGTTGGCATCGCGTTTGCTCCCATCATACCGGGCGCTCGCCACAATTCGCGAGGGCGGCGATGTTTGCTTTCTATTCGAATCAGCTCGGGTGTTTGGGTTCCCTGGTGGTGTCCATAATCGGCACGATCATTCTCATTTTGGTGATTCGATCGTGTGCCGGTTAGTTGAGCCTCAGATGAGCCGTCTCTGACACATTTCAACGATTGAATTGCAAATGCAAGTTCTCCGCGAAACTCGACGACATTATCCGAACCGCTCGCCTGACTGGATGCGGTAGCCGCGAAGAAAGTCGCTTGCGGACATCGAGCGTTTGCCGGCAGGTTGGAGTTCGAGGATTTCGAGTGGGACGTCGCCGGTGGCGATGAGTAGGCCGGACGTGGCCTCAAGCACAATCCCGGAATCCCTCACCCTGCCCTCTCCCAAAGGGAGCGGGTGTATTGCCACGCGGTCGACGCTGAGGCGGAGCGGTTCAGTGCCGGCACGGCGCCAGAAGGTGAACGCGCGTGGCCATGGGCGCAAAGCGCGGACCTGGTTCTTGATCTCTTGCGCGGGGCGGGACCAATCGATTGCGCCCTGTTCTTTTTTGAGGCGCGGCGCTTTGGAGGCCTGGTTGGCGTCCTGCGGGATCGGTTTGGCTGTGCCTCGTTGAAGGTCTTCGATGACACGAAGAACGAGGTCCGCGCCGATCGCAGCGAGCCGGGCTTCGAGCTGGACCGCGTCTTCGTCGGGGTCGATTGGCGTGCGCTGCTGGGCGAGCAGTGGCCCGGCGTCAAGACCTGGTGTCATTTGGATGATGCTCGCGCCGGTTTCGATTTCGCCGCGCAGAATGGCCCACTGCACCGGGGCGGCGCCGCGGTATTTGGGCAAGAGCGAACCGTGAAGGTTGATCCCGCCGAGGCGCGTTGTGGCGAGAGTTTCGGAGCGGAGGATTTCGCCATAGTCGCAGACGACGAGCAGGTCGGCGGCGAGCGTGCGCAATTCCTCTTGCGCGTCGGGGGAGTTGGCAGTGGTGGGCGACCACATGGCCAGCGCGAGCTCTTCGCCCGCTCGCTGCAGCGGGCTGGCGGTTTTGTTTCGGTCAGTTGCGGGCCTCGTTACAACGAGCGCGACTTGGTGAGCGCGGTTGGCCGCAAGCGCCCGCAATGTGGGGACGGCGAAAGGGCCGGTTCCTAGCATGATGAGGCGCATGACGAGTCGCTTGGTCAGAAAACAATAGAAGAGATTGCAAAATGCAAATTGCAAAATGCAAATTGCAAATTCGGGCTCCGGAAATCTGCAATTGTCATTTTGCAATTCCGGACGGGACAGGCAGAGCAAGCTCCGCGGCTAAACGCCGGGCCAGATCGGCGAGCTATATACATTGTCATGTGCGGAGGCGTTCCAGCTCACGCAAGCGCGCGGCGATTTGGTCGACACTCGGCATTTCACCTGTTTCCGTGCGGCTATGAAAAACCAGCTCGAATTCCTCGAGCTTGTCGCGGATCGCGGCCAGTTGCGTCGGGCTGAGGCGGTCGATGAACAGCTTGCCGTCGAGGTGGTCGGTTTCGTGCTGCAGGATGCGCGCCATCAGGCCGCTGAGCTCCGCGGTGAATTCGTTGCCAGCTAAGTCGTATGCCTGAATCTTAACTGTCTCGTTGCGTGTGACCGTTGCGTAAACGCCCGGAATGCTCAGGCAACCTTCATCGTCTTCCGATTGGCCGCGCGGAAGGCTGAGCACGGGGTTAATGAACACGCGCTCGGTGTCTTTGGCGTCGGGCGAACCTTCAGGATTGGCAACGAACAACCGGTACGGCAAATCGACCTGATTTGCGGCCAGGCCCACGCCTTCGTGCTCGTACATGAGGTCGAACATTTCGGCGACGATGTTGCGCAATTCGGCATCGACGCGTTTGAGCGGCTTGGACGGGTGTCGCAGCGCCGGATGGGGATAGTGGATGATTTGAAGGCTCAAGGTATTGTCCGGCGTTTGCGAGAAGAGGTGGAAGGGATCGAACTCAAATTATAAGTGGCATCCTGCCTTCGGCGAAGGGTGCGTTCAGAATGGGTGCTGTGGTGCAGGCGCAAACAGGTCACTAAGGCAACCACCCCCGAAAGTCTTACGATACGACCCCGTGACAGCCGGCATGCTTGCGTTGACGTGTATTGAGAGCGGCGCTAGAATCGCGCGAGGCCAAGGTCCCGCACATCTGTTTTCACGCTCGCGATGGCAAATTCCCCGACAGAAACGGCGATGGTACCTGCGCGGCTCGTGCCGGCGTGGTTGTTTTCGATCGCGGTCCACTGCACCATGATGGTGTTCTTGGGGCTCGCTCTTCAGAGCGCGCCGCGTGGTGCCGCCGAAGAGCCGGGCAGGTCGGCCGGCATCGTGCTGAAGCGCACAAGCGCCGATGGCGATTTGTACGAAGGGGAAGAAAAGCAGCCCGCGCAAACGGCGACAACGACGGACATTGCCGCACCGGAGCTTCTCCCCACGTTGCCAAGCGAAACCCTGGGCGCGAATCTGGTCGATGAGTTGCCGCAACCGCCGACGCCTGGTGCCCAGGCATCGAGCGGCGGCGGACCGCCGGATGCCGTCCAAATCCCACCCGGCGGCAGCCGTCAGGGCGCGGTCGCCGCGGCGATCGGCGATGCACGCGTGAGCGTGTTCGGCGTTGAGGGAACGGGCAGCAAGTTCGTTTATGTATTCGATCGGTCCTCGAGCATGGATGGACCGCCGCTGGCGGCCGCGAAGCGCCAGCTCATCGAAAGCCTGCGATCGCTTGAGAGCGCGCATCAATTTCACATCATTTTCTTCAACACGCGCACCCGTTCGTTCGACATCGCCGAGGGCGGACGGCGAATCGCCTTTGCTACGGACCGCAACAAGCAGCTGGCGGCAAATTTTGTTGGCGGCATCACGGCCGACGGCGGCACCGACCGGCTGGCGGCCCTGCGAGAAGCGATCGGTTTTGCGCCGGATGTTATTTTCTTTCTAACGGATGCCGATGACGCGATGTCGGCCAGCGAACTGGCGGAAATAGCGCGCACAAACCGGCGCTTGCGCACAGCGATTTGCGTTATTGAATTTGGCCGCCGCGCCACGCCGCCGGGAAGCAATTTTCTTACCGAGCTCGCGCGCGAAAGCGGCGGGCAGTACGGGTACGTGAACGCCGCCGCGTTGTCGCGCTAGTTCGTGATGGGGCCCGCACCAAAATGGAACGAAAGACTACTTTCTTTCAGCGCGCAACACGCCAATGATCGTGCAATTTTCCAAAACTGTCGCGCTACTCGCACAAACGGCCGAGCACCGTGCGCCGGAGACTTTTTTTGAGATCGTGTTCTCCGGCGGGCTGGTGGGCATCTCGATTATGGTGCTCATCATCTTGTGCTCGATTGCTGCGCTCGCGCTTTCGGCCGAGCAGCTGATCACGCTGCGCGCCAGCGTACTCATGCCGGAGGGACTGCGCGAGCGGGTGCAGCAGCAGCTGGCCGCGGGGAACCTCAAGGGAGCATTCCAGGCCTGTGATGCTCAACCCAGTTTTCTGGCATTTCTGCTGCGCACGAGCATGGCCGAAGCGGAATCTGGATGGACGGCTGTGGAAAAAGCGCTCGAAGACGCGACTGCCGAACAAACGGCGCGGCTGATGCGGCGCGTGGAGTATCTTGCAGTGATTGGCAATATCGCGCCCATGCTGGGGTTGCTGGGAACGGTCGTGGGCCTCACGTTCGCGTTTCACGAAGTGGCCAGTACGCAGGGCGTGGCGCGGGCCGCCGATTTGGCCGACGGGATTTATCATGCGCTTGTAAGCACCGTGGGGGGATTGATCGTGGCGATTCCCGCTATGGCAATGTATGCCGCATTTCGCAACCGGGTGGATCAACTGGCGGCCGAAGCTGCGTACTCGGCGCTGCATGCACTTGCGCCGGTGAAGCGCCTCTTGATGAGTGCCCGGATTCAAACGGCAAGTGCTTTGCCGGCCGCAGGAGCACACTGATGCGGCTGCCTCAGCGACGCAGTTTGGCCAGCGCCTACATCAACATGACGCCGATGATCGACGTCACGTTTCAGCTAATCATTTTCTTTTTGCTGAGCAGCCGGCTGGCGCAGCAGGAAACCCAAATGGAGTTGGATCTGCCGGCCGCGGCAAGCGGGCGCGAGGCCGTGGATGATGACAGGCCACGTCTCACGGTGAACGTGTCTGCTGAGGGCCGGGTGATGCTAAGCAGCACGGAGACGCCGCGCGAGGAAATGGCCGGGCGGCTGCGCATCGAGCGAGAGCGCCTGGGCCGTGATTTGGAGGTTCGCGTGCGGGCCGACCGCTCGGTGCCATATCGTGCGGTTGCCCCGATCCTGCTGGCGTGCGCGGAGGCTGGAATTTGGAACGTAACGTTCGCGGTGGTTGAGAAGGTCGAGGGTCGAGCCGAAGATTCGCAGCGGTGAAAGTCGAGAAGTCGAGAGCCAGAATTCATGTTACAGCGGTTGAGGATTGAGAGTTGCGCGTACCTAGTCATCATGACGACCGCCGGCAGATGGATGTCGCAATGACGCCGATGATTGACGTCGTGTTTCAACTGTTGATCTTTTTCATATGCACGGCCAGCTTTCAGCTCAGCGAAGAGCTTCTGCCCACGAGCCTGGCGATTGCCGGCGGCCCAACTCCGGCCGCCGCGATCGAAATCGAAAGGGATTTGAAGCGGATCGTCGTTCGCGGCGAGTCAATCGACGGCGACACAAAGTGGACCGTAAACGATCGGCCCAGTCCTTCGCTTGTGGAAGTTGAGCAAATGCTTCGTGCAGCGGCGGCAATCGATCGCGCGCTGCCGGTGGTCCTCGACGTTGCCGGCGACGTGCCGCTCGGCGACATGATTGATGTATACGATCTGTGCCGGTTGGTGCACTTCGAAAGGATCGAATTCGCGGTCCGATCCGATTGAAATCGCAGCGCGGAAAAGACCGCGAGCGTCTGGCTCGGACGGATCGCTTCCAGGCCTCCGGAGCATCGCCGTTTTTTTTACCACGGCCCGCGGACGTAATACACGCCGAATTGCGTGGTGTCGCTGGGCCACACGGGCGTCGGGCGGAATGGGCCACCGAACGTGCCGTAGCCGGGGAAGTTCCGCTGGAACTGGTGCTCGATGCGCGAAAGCCGCGAGCTGGCTACGCCCCAACCGTAGTTGGTTTGCAGGTTCGCCGTCGGCGGCACGACGAGCGCCACCGGCTGGCCGTATTCGGTGTGGGCGTAATTGCGGTTCCAGTTGTACCAGCGGGCGCGATAGGCTGGCAGCATGTAGCCGCAATCGCACGCGCAACACGTGCAGCCCGGACAGAGGGCGCCTGCGTGGTGGCCTGCGAAATGGCCGCCGCCTGCATGGCCCCCGCAGGTGCCGCAGCCGGCGCCGGCACATTCGCCCTCACACTGGCCATAGGCCGAGTTTGTGTCCACAGTCGTGGACAAGGCGATTACCGCAATTGCAAATGTAAGAATGCACAATCGTGGACTCATGTTCGTCTCCGTAATTCAATCGCCGATCGCGCTATGAGCGCGAACGAAGCATGACGGGTGAATTCTCGAGCCAAATCTCAGGTAGATTTCTCTGGCTCTAGACTCTCGACCGGGTATCGTCTGGGTAGCACTCGGGTCAGTTAGAACCGCAGGCCCGGATAGTGGACGTCGTTGTGCAGGGCCCAGATGTTGTTGCTCATTGGGTAATGCATCTTGGTCCACCAGTCCTGGGCGCGGAGGCCGAATGTGCCGTAGCGAACGTTGGTGCGCCGCCAGCCGGCGCCGCGGTTGTAGGTGTAGTAGGACCGCTGGTGCTTGTACAAGAATTCGTGCGGCATGAGCGGCTGGTAGGTGACCCACGTGTGGCCGACGTGTGGCGGCACCGGGCGCGGGGCGACATACATCTCGGCGGCAGCGCCGTTAAACGGCCCGGGAGCGGCGTAATAGTTGTAGAACAGGTCCTTTTGGCGCTGATAGCTGATGCGCCGTTTGCCGTCCCCGCGCGGGCGGAGCCATTCGCCCGCACTTGAAGCGCAGGTTGTCCAAAAGAAAGCGGCCGCGACGGCCGCGGCGATCAGCGTGGATTTG
>DATFGJ010000586.1:0-2734 GCA_035249585.1 Lacipirellulaceae bacterium | reverse complement strand
TAGGCGTGTGGCCGCCCGGCGCCACTTCGAATTCGCGCATGGCAAAGGTCGGCGCCCGCTCGCCTTCGCCGATGAGCCAGCGAACGCGGCAGCCAGCGGCGCCTTCCATCGTGACATCGTTTGCGGGGACTTGTTCGTGATTCTTGATTTGCACAGTCAATTCCGTTCAAACGTAGGCGAATTGGCAAGAATTCCGAGTTGTTTATGGGCAGTGAGCTGAAGTCTTGCGACGTCAGCTACGATTTGACCTGCGCCGCTGCCAGTAGCCGTCGGTACCGATCGCGCCGAACACGAAGACCGCCAAAAACCCTAGCTCGGTCAGTAAAGCCGCCTCGCCGTGCTGGCTCATCCAGGCCATCAGCGGATGTTCGGTTGCGTTCTGGTGGCGGACGGTCACCGCGCCCTGTGGCGCTGGCCGCGCTTCGCGGAAAGCCATCACGCCGTATGCCGTGGCAGTAAGCGCAAACGCGATTCCCGCCATCAAAAGCAGCGAATAAAACGGATTCGCAAATTTGTTGGATCGTCGCATATCGGTCTCGGCATAGCGCGGGTGCGCCGTCCGGCGACGGCATTATACCACTGCGTGCCGGCGCTGGCCGAGGGGGATGTGCAGCAATAAAATAAAGGATTCGCTGCAATCCATTTCAGTCCGTAGGGTGGGCACCGCCCACCATCAGTTATATTTCGCGTGGCCACCAATTTTGGTGGGCGATGCCCACTCTGCCAGGAGCGTTGCGTGACGCAAGGCGTAATCCAGCTTCGAGGCGTGGCAGTCAACAACCTCCGCGACGTCGATCTGGATTTGCCGCACCGCCAGCTGATTGTCTTCTGCGGCGTTTCGGGCAGCGGCAAAACGAGCATGGCCCTCGATACGCTCTACGCCGAGGGGCAGCGGCGATACATCGAAAGCTTCTCGCCTTACACGCGGCAATTCCTCGAGCAGCTCGACAAGCCGGAGGCCGAGCGCATCGACGGCATTCCGCCGGCAATCGCGGTCACGCACAAGAACCCCAGCCGCTCGAACCGGGCCACCGTCGGCACCACGACAGAAGTCAACGATTATTTAAGCCTGCTCTTCGCCCGTCTGGGCGAGGTGATTTGCTACAGCTGCGGCCAGCCGGTGCGGCGCGAATCGCCCGAAGCTGCCGCCGACGCGCTTGCCGCATTGTCCGCTGGCACGCGGTTAATGGTCGGGTTCGACGCGGCGGTTCCGAGTGACGAGCCGATCGATCGTTGGATCGGGCAGTTGGTTGAGCTGGGATATGTGCGGGCGATTGTCGGCAAGGCGACGGAAACGATTGAGCCAAAACTCGCCGAGCATTTATCGGCCGGCCAGTCAATCACGATCGTGCTCGATCGGCTCGTGGCAGGCGAGTCAGCGGCCGAACGGCTGAGGGAATCGTTGGAAGGTGCGTTCGCCGCGGGTGAAGGGGCGGCCGTGGTCTTTGTGGAAGCCCGGGAGGGCGAAGCTCCCGCTGGGCCACATGAAAATCGCCACGGCGCGGCAGGAGCCTCGCCCTCCTACGCGATTGATGGCCGCCTTTGGCAATCGATGACGTTCAGCACGGCGCTGCGATGCGAACGGTGCGGAATCGACTATCCAGAGCCGGAGCCGCAGCTTTTCAATTTCAACCGTCCGCTCGGCGCCTGCCCAACCTGCGAGGGTTTCGGCAATATTGTCACGACCAATATGAGCCGCGTCGTGCCCGACCCGACGAAGTCGATCCGCGATGGCGCCATCGCGCCTTGGAATTCACCGTCCTACGCGCACGAGCTTGAAGAACTGCTCACACTGGCCGACGACTACGGTTTGCCGGTCGACGTGCCCTATTCGGAGCTGAGTGCCGAGCACCGCCGGCTCATCGAAGAAGGCGTTCCCGAGCGAAACTTTGGCGGCCTGGCCGGGTTCTTCAAGTGGCTCGAGCGGCGCAAGTACAAGATGCACTTGCGGGTTTTCTTGAGCCGATGGCGCTCGTATTCGCCATGCCCGGCTTGCCATGGTGCGCGGCTGCGGCCCGAAGCATTGGCCGTGCGGCTAGGCGCGAAAAACTTCGCCCAAGTATCCGCGCTCAAGATCCGCGAAGCGGCTCGATTCATAAAATATCTGCCGCTCGACGATTGGCAACAGACCGTGGCACGCGCCTTGGTCGGCGACGTACGGTCGCGGCTGGAATACCTCCTCGACGTCGGTCTCGGCTACATCGCGCTCGATCGATCGCTGCGGACGCTCAGCGCGGGCGAAGCGCAGCGCGTCGCGCTGACGACCACTCTCGGCTCCAGCCTCGTCGACGTCCTGTATGTGCTAGATGAGCCATCGATCGGCTTGCACCCGGCCGACGTTGGCCCACTCGCCAACGCGATCGAGCGGCTGCGGCAGCGCGGCAACACAGTGGTTGTCGTTGAGCACGAGGACGAAATCATCCGGCGGGCCGATCATGTTGTCGAATTCGGACCGGGAGCGGGCGAAGACGGCGGCCGCGTCGTGTTTCAGGGTACTCCCGACGAACTGATCGCCGCCACGGATAGCCGCACGGGCGATTGGCTGGCCGGCCGGCGGAGTTTAGGCGGCAGCTCACCGCGACGAACGACCGCTCAGGGCTGGGTAAAGCTGCGCGGTGCGCGTAGCAACAACCTCAAAAATCTCACGGTAGAATTCCCGCTGGGTGTATTGTGCCTGGTGACGGGAGTGAGCGGCGCCGGCAAGAGCACGCTGGTCGGCAAGACGCTCTATCCG
>DATFGJ010000585.1:0-2142 GCA_035249585.1 Lacipirellulaceae bacterium | reverse complement strand
TGCGGGTCCTGAACGTCGCGCACGGCGAACTCCTCATGGTTGGCGGTTACGCGACGTTTTGGCTTTTTACGCTTTGGCAGATCGACCCGTTCCTCTCGCTGCTCGGCGTCGGTCCGGCTATGTTCGTGCTCGGCCTGCTGCTTTACGCTGTGCTGTTTCGATTCGTCGTCAGAGCTGATGAAGAAGCGCGCATCAAGAATTCTCTTCTTATTGGTTTCGGACTAACCCTGGTCTTGCATGCCCTCGCGATCCAGCTTTGGACCGCGGACGAGCGCGCCGTCACCACGGGATACTCGGGCGCGGTGCTGCGGCTCGGACCGATCGCAATTCCGCTGCTGCGTTTGAGCAGTCTGCTCTTTGCCTTTGCAATTCTAGCGGCGCTTCACCTGTTCCTTGCCAGGACGCGCTGGGGTCGAGCGATTCGAGCCACCGCCGAGGATTGGGAAGCCGCCGCCCTCATGGGAATTCCGGTCGGACGGACCTACTTGCTTGCATTTGCCCTCGGTACGGCGCTGGCCGGCATCGCCGGCGGGCTGGTCAGCATTTCCTATTCGATCAGCCCCTCCATCGGCATGGAGTGGACTCTGAAGGCTTTGATCGTCATTGTACTCGCCGGCCTTGGATCTCTCTTTGGCAGCTTCGCAGGCGGCATTCTGCTTGGGCTTGCGGAATCGATGAGCGTGGTGTTTCTCGGCGGCCCGTACCGCGAAGTCGTCGGGCTCATGCTTTTCCTTCTGGTGCTGCTGGTGCGACCTCAAGGATTGTTCGGAACGCGTCCATGAAATTAGTCGTGACCGGAATTTTACTGGCGGGCGGCTTTGCCGTGCTACCGCTTTTCACCGAGCGCAACGATTTGCTCAATCTCGGTGTACAGATTTTTCTCGCAATCGTCTTGGCCCAGAGTTGGAACATCGTAGGCGGCTACGCCGGACAGATCAATCTTGGCCATGCGGCGTTTTTTGGACTGGGCGCGCTGACCACGCGCATGCTGTGGGTGGGCGACGTGCCGTTGGTTTTATCGCTCCTCGCTGGGGCCTTGGTTGCAACAGCATTCGGTTGTCTGATCGGCGTGCCGGCCTTCCGACTGCGCGGCGCCTATTTCGCCATCGGTACCCTCGGTTTGGCGGAGATCCTCAGGATCACGATCGGCAACCTTTTGCCGGAGATCTCTACGATCCGTGTGGCCGAACTCGCGTCGTATGATATTTTGCCGCGTTACTATCTAACCCTCACGCTGGCCGTGCTCTGTGTCGCTGCGGTCGCGCTGCTGATGCCGTCGCGCGTCGGACTAGGTATACGAGCGGTGCGCGAAGACGAAGCCGCAGCCGAGGCTTCAGGTGTGAGCGCTTTGCGCCATAAGCTTCTCGCGCTGGCCGTCTCCACAGCGTTTGCCGGCCTGGCCGGCGGCGCATTCGCGTATTACCACGTGAGTTACTACCCGCAGCATACCTTCTCGCCCATCTGGACTTTCGATGCCGTGCTGATGTCTTTCGTCGGCGGCGTCGGAACTGTGCACGGTCCGGTGCTCGGCGCGCTGTTTTACGTGATCTTGAAAGAAGTGCTGGCGCTACAATGGGTCGAGTTCCATCTGATCATTTTCGGCATCCTCTTCATCCTAGTCGTGTTGTTCCTGCCCGGCGGCCTAGTCGAGGCGTGGAAGCGGGCACGCCAAGCGATTGCTCGATCACGCTGAGCTTGGTAAACGTTGCAGGTGTGAACGTGCCGAACATTGGCCAACCCATCAAGGAAAAGCAAATCGCACGGTTGCGCCGGGTACTGGAGGTAATCTTACCGGCCAATGACTTTTACCGGCGCAAGTTTGCGAGCGCCGGCCTTGCAGAAATCAACTCCCTCGAGCAGCTCGGAATACTGCCATTCACGACAAAGAGCGAACTTGTCGACGATCAGCAGCACCATCCACCGTTCGGCAGCAACCTGACTTTTCCTCAGGAACGCTACATCCGCATCCATCAAACCTCGGGCACAACGGGAAAGCCGATCTACTGGCTCGACACCGAAGAGTCGTGGAACTGGTGGGCGGAGTGCTGGAAGGTCGTCTTCGAAGGGGCCGGCGTTCGGCCGGGCGATCGCATTTTCTTTGCGTTTTCGTTTGGCCCGTTTATCGGCTTTTGGGCCGGCTGG
>DATFGJ010000584.1:0-3855 GCA_035249585.1 Lacipirellulaceae bacterium | reverse complement strand
ATTCACGTAAAATGTGGGAAAATTTCCATAGAATATCTTTGCTTTCGCGGTCATCTTCGGTTAGCATGGGGGCCATCGGGGCAAATACGCCTCGACTCCACGGCTTCCACAGGTTCCTGCCCCGCCTGTGGGAGCTTTTTTATTGCGCCCGGATGAGGCGCACCGCAACAAAACCACCCTTTAGAGGGGTCACTGCAAGCAGCTGCCGCCGGTGCTTTCATTGGTTTCCCGCTCACCGCGGCAGCCTCGCCGCGCCTTCGCTGGACGATAGCGGGGGCCCGCAAAATCGGAACAACCCCGATTTTCGCTTCTCTTTACCGATCTTACTCAACTGGTAACGACGGCCCACCCGATACTACCCCACACGTAGACCTTTAGGGCACTGCGCGCTGGTGCGCTGTCGGCCTCAAGGGGGTGCTTCCGCCGCGTTTTTACGGTAGGTGGAGACGATGAATCATCGCTTGCGAAACTTGCTCACAACGGCTGGCTTTGCGCTGGCTGCGCTTTTGGACGGCGCCTCGGCACAGGAAAACCTGCCCACCGGCCCCGCCAATTACGAACACGACTTTCAGCTCTTTGCGCCGTTGTTGCTCGACCTGGACAACTCGCTCGAGGACCAGTGGTCGGGCTACTTCTTCCATTACGACAAGCTGTTCTGGTCGTACTCGGGCGAACGAGTGGCGGTCGGCAGCCCGACTGCCGTGGAGTTTGCCGAGGTCGTCTTCCGGGTAAACCCACAGGATGAGGTGGATATATTCAATCTGCCGCCTGGGCCCCATCGCATTCGCAACACGCTCAATGACGTGCCGCCCAAGGCCGGCTTCGCCTTCGGCAACCGCTACGAGCTGGGTTACCAGGACATGGGCCACGGCTGGACGATCGGTATTCTGGACGGGCCGGAGCTTAACCAAGGCGAGTTCTATGGCTTCACGCGAGTCGATACCAACGGCGACGGCATCGGCGATGGCCTGCCGCCGTTTATTGATCCGGATTACACGGACGGAGACGACGTTGGTCCGGGCGATGGCCCCATTGCTGGCGGCGATCTGCGGGCATTCGGCTTCGGCGCCGTACCGATTTTGTTCGACGCGCCCGACGGTTTGCTGGTCGGATTTCGCGACTACGTGAACTTCATCGCCGGTGCCCAAATTGGAACTCAGGGCGGTCCGTTTTTGTACGTGGGAAATTACGGGGCGTCGGATGAAGATACGGTTCTCGCGTTCGACTTCTTCCGGCTTGCCGATGACATCGACGGCGACGGTTTACCAGGCGGCGACGCGATCGATCTCGACGGCGACGGAGATATCGACATGATCGTCGACTGGGACGACCTTCACCGCTTCAACATCTTCTTCGACAGCGTGACCATCCGCAACACGACGGAGACCGACGGCGTGGAGCTGATGTGGTCGCACGTGCTTTCGAACAACCACCACCAGGCGAAGCATCAGAACAATCATGTCGTGCTCAGCTTCGGTGCAAGGTTCCTCGAACTCTACGACGAGTTTCGCGTCGACGCCTTCGGCAGCATCATGGGCAATAGCTTCTGGGATACGTCGTTCATCAACTCGATCGTTGGTCCACAGCTGGGGCTGAAGTGGGTGAACCAGCGGCAGCGCTGGCGGATCACGGCCGACGGCCGGTTCATGTTCGGCTACAACACGGCCGATTGGGACCAGTTCGGTTTGATCGGCGAGCGGCTGATTCCGGGTGCTTTGAACGCACCGCTATTCGGCCGGCCGACGGCGTTTTCACATGGCGTGCAGGAGCGAGATTTCTCGCCCGTCGCCGAGCTGCGCCTGCAAGCGGCCTACCAGCTGACGACTTCGCTGGCACTCAAAGCGGGGTACACCGGCTCGTTCGTGGGCAACATTCGCCGTGCGGCGCCTTCGGTGCGCTACTCGCTGCCGGACATGGGCTTCGTCGATACGGGCGGCCAAGACCTCTTGATCAATGGCTTCGACCTCGGGATCGAGTTCATCCACTAAGCCGAAGGCCAATGTAGCTGAACTCGAAAGAGTTCAGTTCAGCCACGAAGCATTGCCATGGCGGCTATGCTGAATCCTTGCGAATTCAGCTACGCTCCGAGTCAGAGAAACATACGACTAGGCTCGTGCTGGAACTTTGGCCCGGCGCGAGTGAATGCTTCGTAGCTCTTCCAGTTCTTTCGTCAATCGATGACGAAGCGGGCTTTCTGCTCGCAGCTCATCAAGCAGCTGCTCGGCTCGATCGAAGGACGCCGGCTCGATCGTGCCGCTGTTAAAAATGCGGCTCCAACTGCGGGCGACTTCTTGCTCGGTTAACAAAGCGCGACTCCTTATTGGGCCTTGACTGGCGAACTTACGTAGGCCGACCAACGGAAAGCCGGTTTGACAGGCTGCGAATCGCATCCTGCCATTAAGTTCGCCAATCAAACATAAATCCTGGCTGGCTGCGGGAACACGACGCTCAGGCGGTCTGGCCCTACCGCATTCTACGTTTTGCTTTGTTGCGATGCAAAGCAACTTTAGCGGCGACTGCTGACGTCGCGAAAGCTGGGACGCATTTCGAACGCCGATGGCATTCCGAGACGTGGGAGACGTGGCCGATTGCATCAGAACGATCCGGAATACTGCAACGTCGACAGGTGGCCTCCCGTAACGACTCGGCGCAACTCGCGATCCGCCTATGCTTTACGCGTTTTTCCCCGAAACTATAATAGATGTGAGGACCGGGCCAAAATGGCCCGGCTAGGTGATACTCGCCTCCGTCGCACTTCTCCTGGTCAGGCGCCTTTATGCCTCAAGCCATCGTCGACCCTATCGAACTACGTCGTTTTGCCCACAACCTCAAGAAGTTCAACCAGGAACTTGAGGAGCGGCTGACCTCGCTGCGCGCGCAGCTGAACGCCTTGGGATCGACGTGGCGCGATCAGGAGCACAAGAAATTCATCGAAGACTTTGACGAGCACATGAAGGTCATCGCCAAGTACGTCGAGGCGACCAACGAGCACGCCCCGTATTTGCTGCGCAAGGCGGAACGGATCGAGGAATACCTTCAACAGAGGTGAGGAAAGTTGAGGGTTGATAGCTGAGAGTTAAGTGCTCGGACAAAACGATTTTTCCGGGGGACTCTCAACTCTTAACTCTCAACTCTCAACCATGAGCGCCAACGTCCAATCCCTCGAAGCAATCGATGCAGTGCGGAACGCGCTCGTTTCGTTCGTCGACCAGGTGCGCGACGCGCTCGCCGAGCTGCAATCCGAAATGCGCCGTATGGCCGATTGGCTGGAGCACGATCGGCCGCGGTATTGGACAACGCAGATCCGGCTGGCGAACGACGGCGTACACGCGGCCCAGCAAGCTCTTCACCGCTGCCTGATGTTCCCAATCGCCACGGAGAGGCCGTCCTGTTACGAGGAGCGGGCCGCGCTGAAGAAGGCGCGGGCCCGGCTCGCCTATTGCGAAGAGAAGGCCGAGCGCGTGCGGCATTGGCAGCGAGTCGTGCAGCATGAGCTGTTTGAATACGAAGGCCGGATTTCGCAGCTGGTGCGCGTCGTTGAGGAGGACGTGCCGCGGGCGATTGGCGTGCTGGCCAAGGTGCTGCGGCGCTTGGAGGAGTACCAATCGCTGCGTGCGACCGATCCGCGAGCGCCCTACAATGATTTGTCGGTTGCGCGTGAGATTTGGCCGGAAGGTGAAGTCGCAAGCGACGGCGAGGCCGCTTCAGAGTCCGGGAATAATCGCGAAGAGGCAAGCGATGATGAAGGTGATTTAGAAAAGCTGACAAAATGAAACCGTCAAGTACGCCAAGTGCGCTAAGAAATCCTACAACCCATTGTCCTTACTTGGCGATCTTGGCGTACTTGGCGGTTTT
>DATFGJ010000583.1:0-4429 GCA_035249585.1 Lacipirellulaceae bacterium | reverse complement strand
CCGCTGGAACGAACTTATGACGCTCGAACCGGCCGGCCGGTTCCAAATCCACCCGCGATCCTCGTCTCGAAGGACGATCAGGTCGCCTGAGGATGAAATGTCGCCCGCCGAAACGTCCTCCACATTCAAATATCCCACCAGCTCCAGGGCCGCCGGCGAACCCTTCCGAAGACTCTCGGCCGGCGCTCGATACAATCGCGACCGGTGGTTCTCTTTAACCACGATGAATACATCGCCCGTTGATGGATCCACCAAGAGCGCTTCGGCGTCGTGCGGCCCGTCGGGATATCGCAGCCGGAATTCCTCGACGCCGCCGGCATCGATTTTTTTGTCCTTGATGCCTTTCAACTCCGGCTCCGGAAACCGCACCAGGCGAATATCCGGACGGCCCGAGGTGTTGTCGCCAATGTCGCCAAGATAGATATAGTCGACACCTTCCTCAGGGCCTGGGCCAATCGCGATGTCTTCTACATCGGTAAGATGCACTTCCACGCGCACGCGCGTCACAAGTTGGCCGGACGTCGTCACGGCAAATACCTGCTTGCGGCCGCCGTCGTTATGAACCCAAATCACGTCCGGGTTCTTGCGGCTCACCGCCAGCCCCGAAACCTCGCCCAAATTCCTCACGCGAACCCTGCCCGTTTCGCGCGGCCCCTCAAGCTCCTGGCCGTGCCCCACGGACGGAGAAACAACCAATGCAGCGGCAACCCACATCACCGCTGCTTTGGCAACCCGCCAAATTCCTGTTCGCCTCCACTGCATATGTAATTTGCCTCCAAATGTCACCCGACTTTGCCATCCCTGAACCGACGATCGCCATTCTAGTCTAACACCGACCGAACCGGTATCGTGCCGCGCGCTCAGCCGTTGCGGCTCCCAACCGTCGCGGATATTATCGTAGTTTCCCTAAATTTGAGTTATCGTCGCCATCACCACCGGCATCCGCCCGGCTCCCCGCATCCAGCATCCTCAATCCTGCATCCCTCCCATGCGCCACGTCCTCTCGGCCACGGTGCAAAATGTGCCCGGCGTGCTGGCCCACGTCGCCGGCATGTTCGCCTCGCGCGGCTTCAACATCGATAGCCTCGCGGTCGGCGAAACCGAAGATCCGCGGCTCTCGCGCATGACATTCGTCGTGGTCGGCGACGACAGCGTTCTGGAACAAGTGCGCAAGCAGCTCGAAAAAATTGTGACCGTCGTTCGGGTCGACGATGTGAGCGCCCACGACCATGTCGAGCGCGACCTGATGTTGATCAAAGTGAAAATGAAGCCCGGCCAACGCATGGAAATCCGAGAGCTGGCAGAAATTTTTCGGGGCCGCATCGTCGACGTGGCCCCGCAAGAAGTTATGGTCGAAATCGCCGGCCAGGAGAAAAAGATCGAAGCCTTCATCGACCTGATGCGACCCTACGGCATCGTCGAGCTGGTGCGGACCGGCCGCATTGCCATGGTCCGCAGCATCGACCGCAGCAACCACGTCGGTACCGGCCTGCGCAAGTTCGCGGCCGAAGAAACGTAACTTACCGCAGAATAATTTAACCGCCAAGAACGCCAAGGTCGCCAAGACAAGAGATACTAGAACCGCAGCCTCGCATTGTAAGTCGCAGAGATCCTGGATTATTGAATTCTTTTCCTCCTTGGCGTTCTTTGCGCCCTTGGCGGTTCAATTCAATGGAGTTTCCATGCCCGCCACTATTTACTACGACAACGACGCCGACCTCGGCGCTCTCAAAGGCAAAACCGTCGCCATCATCGGTTACGGCTCCCAAGGCCACGCCCACGCTCAGAACCTGCGCGACAGCGGCGTCTCGGTCGTTGTCGGCCAGCGGCCCGGCGGCAAAAACTATGACCTCGCCATCAGCCACGGATTCCAGCCCGTTAGCGCAGCGGAAGCCGCGCGCGAAGCCGACCTCATCAACATCCTTGTGCCCGATGAGTTGCAGGGCGACCTCTACGAAACGGAAATCAAGCCAAACCTGCAGGCCCGCAACATCCTCATGTGCTCGCACGGGTTCAACGTGCACTTCGGCTTTGTGAAAGCGCCCGAAGGCGTCGACACGCTCTTGGTAGCGCCGAAAGGCCCGGGCCACCTCGTGCGCAGCGAGTTCGTCGCCGGCGGCGGCGTGCCCTGCCTCATCGCCACGAACGAAGGCGCGCGCCCCGAAACTTTTAAGATGGGCCTGGCTTACGCCAAGGGCATCGGCGGCACGCGCGGCGGGGTGATCCACACCACCTTCGCCGAGGAAACCGAAACCGACCTCTTCGGCGAACAAGCCGTTCTCTGTGGCGGCGCGAGCGCGCTGGTTAAGGCCGGATTCGAAACGCTCGTCGAAGCCGGCTACCAGCCGGAGATGGCGTTCTTCGAATGCATGCACGAGCTGAAGCTCATCGTCGACCTGTTCTACCAGGGCGGCCTGTCCTACATGCGCTACAGCGTCTCAAACACGGCCGAATACGGCGACTACACTCGCGGCCCGCGCATCATTACCGAACAAACCAAGCAGGAGATGAAACGCATCCTCAAGGAAGTGCAGGATGGCACCTTCGCCCGCGAATGGATCAACGAGGCAAAAAGCGGCGGCAAAAACTTCAAGGCCATGAAGCAGCGAGACAAAAACCACGAAGTAGAAGTCGTAGGCCGCCGACTGCGCAAACTCATGCCCTGGATTAACGCGAAAGAAGTGGAATAGTCCAACCGGCGCGCGCCTCAATGTCTCCGTCCGCATGCCGCTATGCCCGCAGCGATCAACGCCAGGGCGAATGTTGACGCTTCCGGCACGGAAACCGTCGCCAGGTAAATCCGATTCGAGCTTGCGAACTCCGTCGCAAACGCTAGCTGAAACCGCGAATTCCACGGCGACGAATACTCAGGATCATCGGGCGAGCCGCTGTGAAAGATATGGTCGTCGCCAGCCGGGCCGGGCGATCGTACCAGGTTCAGCGTGCCACGCTCATCAGTGGCGAACACACGATCGCCGAGGGTCACGAAGGCCACTTCGCCCGCGTTGTTAAGCGAGTAACTTGCAATGCTGCCAACCTGCGCTTCGAGCGCGACCAGCCGAACGCCTTCCTTGCCAGCTACGAATAGTCCCGTGTTGTTATTGGACGGGATACCCGTGTAAAAGAACTGGCCGATAAATGCCAACTCGCCCGCGTCGTTCAAACGTATTTCCGAAAACGTGTCGGCACCGACAAAATATGCACCGGGAATTCCAACAGGGGCTGGGTCGCCCTGGCGCACCAGCATTTGCAGATTGCCCGGCGTGCCGACCCACAGCGATTCATCGAAATCTTTCAACGCCGCCTCAAACGCAACTCGCCCCACGTTATTAATCGCCGGATCGCGAAACGATCGAAACTCGTCACCCGGCAGGCCCGGTGGCATTGCTCCTTCACTGGCAACAAGCTGCAGCCCATTGCCATCTGCTATGATGATCGAATCATCGCGCGAGCCAGACTCCGCCGAGATCGTCGCCTGAAAGACGAGTTTCCCATCCACGCTGATTGCCGGCCCGCCCAGATCGCTCAGGCTGGCAACCCTTGAGCCGCTGCTGAACCCTCTGCCCGCGGGCAACAGCATGTCGTTGTAGGCCACGACGGCCATCTGACCCGGCCTCCCGAACCAGAGTGAGTTGGCCACGTTGGAAAGTACGCCCTTGAACGCCGCGTGCCCGCCATCACCCACGGCATAGTCGCCGTTGACCATGATGCCGACCAGGCTTTCCAAAGCCCACGGCGTCCCGCCCGTCGAGACGCCGGTCTGCGCCAGCAGCTCGACACCGTTTGGGCCTGCCAGCCAAACGCCTTCGTCGCGTTCGCTCGGAGCATTCTCAAGATCGGCGTTGAACAGGATGTGCCCGCCGTCGCTGAGCAGTGGAAGATTGGCAAAATCTTGAAATCGCCACGTGGTGCCTGGCGCAGAATCGCCTTCTCGAATTACCGGGCGCAAATTATCGGGCGTGCCGCCCCAAATGGCGTTGGCCTTGTCATCGCTGATTGAGGCGTGCGAGAGGATGGCATAAAACGCCAATTGACCTGCCTCATTTAGTGCCGGCGGGTAGATAATGGAAAAGCGCGCGCTCGGCTGCCCCGGCACATTCGGCGCGCGTTGGTCTTCCGAGGCAATTACCTGCAGTTCGACGTGGCCCGCGCAAACGTCGCCGCACGCCACGGCGCAAGCGAACACCCAAAGACCCCAATTGAAACGCTTCGATTGCATGCGGGTTCATGGACGATTCATTAGCAATACTTCCGAATTGCTTAAGTTACCATCGCACACCATCTCGAAGGCGCGCCGCGACCAGCCGCGGACGCTTTTGAGCCTAGTTTAACTGGTGTCATCGCAAGGGTCAAAATCGCACATCTGGCGCGTTTCTCCGGTCGCGATGACCAGGTCCGGCAGCTTGCGCCCGATCTCCTCGACGCGATA
>DATFGJ010000582.1:0-3242 GCA_035249585.1 Lacipirellulaceae bacterium | reverse complement strand
GGTAGATCGAGTAATCGCCGGAAGTTTTGCCCCAGTCGATGATGCGATCGCCGTCGTGGGCAGGGATGCCGTGCATGAGCGAATTGTAACATGACGCCGGACCAAAATGGTCCGGCAATATTTGCAGATAGCCGGCCGTCTTGGCCGGGACGGATAGTTGAGCGCCGTGCGACGACCGGACCAGGATGGTCCGGCTATCTAATTTCAGACACGGCGGCCGCGGAAGAGTTCGATCGCCGAGCCATCGGCCACCAATGCGCTTGCCGGCGGAGAGGACAGGAATTCGGCAAAGGGCGCATCATACGTGGCGGCCAGGTCGCAATTCCACTCGACCTCGTCTACCGGCGCCACGCGCCATGGTTCGTGCAACACTCGGTACTCGCGCGTGCAGCCGTCGCGGCCGCGCACGTAGCCCCAGTAGTTGTCGATGATGAATTCTTCGAAGGAGCCTTGCTTCGGAAGTGCAAGCGGAGCGGAGATGCGGGCAGAGAGGTGGTTCCAACGCGCGTCTTTTGCGCGATGCGCCGGAGCCTCCCGTAACCCCTCCCTAAAAGAAACGGGAATGTTTTTTGTTCGCCATGCATATTCGATGGTGTCCCCGGGCGAAAGATGGGTGTCGGCGATGTGGATGCTTGCGCGCATTGGCCGGGTAATGTAGTTCTCGTTGTAAAGCCAATTGGCGGCAACGCCGACGGCCCGGCGAGGCGCGATTTCCTTGACAAACACCACGCCGCGGCGCGGCCGCCCGTCAACATGACGCCGCACATAATATCGCAGGTTGATTTCCACAAACCGCGTGTGGCCAGGGATCGCGAGGCCGAATAAGCGCGTGCTGCTGAAGCGGAAACCGACGATGCTGAGATAGGCCTGGGCGTCAAAGAGATCCGGCTCTGTGCCGGGCGGGGCGAACTTTGAGAGCCATTCTGCCGGCACGCGAAAATTGAGCAGCAACAGCTCTGTCCAACGGGCTGAGAGCAGCGGGCGTTCACGTCGCATGGTCGGCAATTCTGCAGCTTTCAAGATAGGTTGACGGAGTGTGACGCGGAGAGCGATACTCAGGAGAGTTCAGAGTTTAGGGTTCAGGGTTCAGGGTTCAGTCGCGATGAGTAACAGCTGATACCAAACCGCCAAATCTTGGAAATATTAACCGTCGGAACCGGCTCGTTGTAAAGGACGCGCAATGCCTCGCGATGAAGATGATGATATATATGATGAGGAATTCGACTTCGTCGACGAGGACGAGGATGCGGATGCCGATAGCGACATCGAAGCCGAGGCGGAAGCGGCCGAGGTTCCAGTAGAGCGGCCGGCTGAAAGGCCACGGCGCGGCGGGCGCCAGCGGCGCGACGAGCCGCCGGCCGACGAGTTCGGCGAAGAGAGCAGCGACGCCGCACAAGCCGAAGAGCCAGTCGACGAGTACGGCCGGCCCGCGCCGGCAGCCAATTACGTCGTCCATATCTACGAGAACAGGAAGTTCAAGCGCACCATCGAGCGCCCGTTTACGCCCGAGGAGGCCGAAGCGTTTGCGACCGAATACAACCGCACGGCGAAGTCTTACGGCCGTGTTGCCACGCCGGGCAAGAACGACGCCCAGCCGAAGAAGACGCTCGACTAAAGTCGTCGCAAAAGCGGCGCAGAGTCGCGAGTGCGTCGCGAGGTCGCGAGTGCGTCGAGAAACGGCGCGAGGCAGCGCTTCAGATGCCAATGCGTAAGCTGAAATCGATGCTCAAGCGCGCGCCGGGGGTTCGCCCGGTGTACCAGTCGCTGAGGCGATTCAATCATGCGGCCCGGTCGCTGTCGTCGCCATTTTTGCGGATGTTCCCGGCGGGGCACTTCTATTCGCCGCTGCCCGATATGAAGCAGATCGTCGCGCAGCAGGACAAGCTGTTCGACCGAAATGTCTCAGAGTGTGCGGGCGTCGATCTGCGCACGGAGCATCAGCTCGCCGTGCTCGACGAATTGGCGAAGTTCTACCCGGAAGTGCCGTTCGCGGAAACGGCCAGTGGCGACGGCCGCTACCACTACGGCAACACGTTCTTCAAACACGGCGACGCGATCGTACTGTACGCGACGTTGCGGCGATTGCAGCCGGCGCGCGTGATTGAGGTCGGATCCGGGTTCTCCTCGGCGGTGATGCTCGACACGAACGAAAAGTTTCTGGCAGGCAAGATTCAGTTCACGTTCATCGACCCGTTCCCGGGCCGGCTGTTGGGGCTGTTGTCGGAGTCAGACCGGCGGCGGCATTCGATCGTGAAGAAACCTGTGCAGGAGGTGGCGGCTCACGAGTTCGATATGCTGGCGGCCGGCGACGTGCTGTTCATCGACTCGTCGCACGTCGTGAAGATTGGCAGCGACGTGCGCTATTTGCTGTGGGAAGTGCTGCCGCGGTTGCGGGCCGGCGTGGTGGTTCATTTTCACGACGTGATGTGGCCGTTCGAGTATCCGCAGGAGTGGGTGCTGGGCGGCAATGCGTGGAACGAAGCGTATTTTTTGCGGACATTTCTGCAGTATAACCGGGTGTTTCAGATCGAGTATTTCAATTCGTATATGGCGCTTGTGCACGAGCGCGAGTTGCGGGAGCGGATGCCGCTGTGCCTGGCGAATCCGGGCGCCGGGCTGTGGTTGAGGAAGAGCGAGTGAGGGGACTGCGACAGATGCGTCTACTACGTTGCCAAGAGGTGGTGCTCTGGTTATTGGCGTGCCTGCTGGCGATCGCCTGGTCGACGCGCGGCCAGGCCGAATTGCCGGCGGAGATTCGCGTTCTCACGTACAACATTCACCACGGCGAAGGCGTGGACGGCAAATTCGATTTGAAGCGGATTGCGGACGTAATCAAGTCTGCGTCGCCCGATCTGGTCGCGTTGCAGGAAGTCGATCAAGGCACTGCCCGAGCCAGCGGCGTCGATCAGCCGGCGGAGCTTGCGCGGCTTACCGGCATGGAGGTTGTGTTCGGGCGGAACATCGATTTTGAGGGCGGCGGGTATGGCACGGCCGTTTTGAGCCGGCTGCCGGTGAAAGCGCATTCGAGCGTGAAGCTGCGCTCATTTTACGCGGGCACCGCGGAAAAGCCCGAGCAGCGCGGAGTGCAAATTGTGGAGATTGGCGAGCCGGGCGAGGCGGGCCTGGTGTTTCTCTCGACACATCTGGACTACCGGCCGCACGAGCGCGAGCGGATGGCATCGGCCGAGGCGATCAACAAGCTCGCGGCCAAGTATGGCGAGCGGCTCATGATCCTGGCGGGC
>DATFGJ010000581.1:0-7348 GCA_035249585.1 Lacipirellulaceae bacterium | reverse complement strand
GAGATACCTAACTTCGGCGATTATGTCGGCTGCGAGTTCAGCGTCTGCATGGCCAAGGAACTGAATCGCTGACGATTGATTCCTAAGGGTGGCTGGGGCATCGCCCCAGAATTCGCCCGTGCGCTGGGGCGTTGCCCAGGCACACCGCGAGTCTTCACCGAAATGTAGGTTCGAATGCGAGCCGCCCTTCCGCAGCTACATGCTCTGCGAAATCTGTCGCGCGACGGCTGGCTGCTGTTCAGTACGCGATTCGTTCGTTTATTTGGATACGGACTGATTTCGGTCGTGCTGGCCCTGTACCTGGAAAAGCTCGGGCTAAGTTCAGCGAAGATCGGAATGCTCCTGTCGCTGACGCTGGTCGGCGACATTGTGGTCTCGCTGGTGATAACGACTCGGGCCGACCGCGTCGGCCGCCGGCGAATGCTTATCCTTGGGGCGGCGCTGGTAGCAATTGGCGGCGTGCTTTTCGCGGCGACCGATTCCTTCGCCCTGCTGCTGATGGCTGCGACGATCGCCGTAATCAGCCCCAGTGGCGGCGAAGTCGGACCGTTCCTGCCGATCGAACAAGCGGCGCTTGCTCAAATTGTGCCGCCGGCGCGGCGGATGGACGTCTTCGCCTGGTATAACCTGGTTGGCTCGGTTGCAACAGCATTCGGAGCGCTTGCGGGCGGCCTATTGGTTCAAGGCGCGCAGTTGCTTGGCCTCGGCGGCGCATCTTCCTTCACGCCCGTGCTGGTCTGTTACTCGGCGCTTGGCGGCGTTCTCGCCGTGCTGTTTCTCGCGCTTTCGCCATCGGTCGAGCCCGCGCGTGCCGCGAACGAAAGTGATGCGGCGCAATTGCCGTCGTCACTCGGATTGCATCGCTCGCGGCCGGTGGTAATTCGCCTCTCGGCGCTATTTGCCCTCGATGCCTTCGGCGGCGGATTCATCATGCAGAGCATTCTGGCATTTTGGTTGCACAAGCGGTTCGGCATCGACGCGGCCGCGCTCGGTGCCGTCTTCTTTGGCGCCAATTTGCTGGCGGGCGTTTCGGCGCTCGCGGCTGGATGGCTCTCCCGGCACATTGGTTTGTTACACACCATGGTGTTCACGCACCTGCCTTCCAATATTTTGTTGATTCTGGTTCCACTTATGCCGACGCCGGAGCTGGCGGTTACAGTTCTGCTTTTGCGGTTCAGCATTTCGCAGATGGATGTGCCGACGCGGCAAGCGTATACAATGGCTGTTGTCGCGCCGGACGAACGAGCGTCCGCATCCGGCATCACCACGGTGGCCCGGTCCATCGGCGCCGCTATCTCCCCATCACTTGCAACGCGGCTTGTCGCCTATCCCGCTTTAATGAGCATGCCGTTCTTTCTGGCAGGTGGAATCAAAATAATCTACGACCTCATCCTTTGGCGGGCCTTCGCATCGGTCTCCTCCGAGGAGCTCGAACAAGTGCGCGGCACGTGAATTGCTAGCATTTGAGATCACGCGACTAGTGGTCAATGACTGTTGAATTTGTGTGTCCGGATGGCCGTTTTAAAACCGGGGGCTAGCGCCCTGCGGCTGATTCAAATCAGCCGGCACGCGCTAGCGTCCGGTTCGTATGGCACATTGCCACAAATTCAAACGTCATGATCCACTAGCCGGATCAACAAATAACGACGGATGTGGGCCGCACGAAGATCAGGTGCGTCAGGTTGCCACGGAATGCCGTAACCCAGCGAAGGCCAGGTTTTCGCATCTTCCTTGGCCGGAGGGGACGTTCGCCACGGCGAATCGGTGACGTGGCATAAGCGGCCCCATCCGTCGATTTTTACACGTGGCCGCGTCTCTGCGAGACGCGGATGCGAGTTTTCGCCACGGCGAATCTTCGATCCGAGAAACTCGCCAACGTGTACTCAATTTCGCGTAATCGTCTCGTTGAGATTCAATAGGACGCGGCTTACAGAAGTCCACGCGGCAAGTTCCACAGCATCGATATCCGTTGGCCGCGGCGAGATCCCAATCGAGACCAGCGCTTCGGCTGCGTGCGAATCGGCCGCAAAATGATCGCGGTGGTTTTGCAATAAACGGGCCAGTAATGACACCTCTTCCGAATTCGCATCACGGCCGAGCACTTGCCGCCATGCCCATCGAAGACGCTGCTCATCACCCTGAAGCTCCTGGCTCAGAACACGGCTGGCCAGTCCGCGGGCCGCTTCCACAAAAGTCGGATCATTGAGCAGAACAAGCGCTGCCGCGGGCGTGCTGGAGATTGGTCGGCTGGCCGTGCATTCTTCGCGCGTCGGCGCATCGAACGCCAAAAGCCAGGGATGCAAAAACTGCCGCTGCCAATGCACGTACACCGCACGGCGAAATTGGTCGTCGCCGTTCGAAGGCGTGTACTCGCGCTCAGGAAAATTGAGGGAGGAATAATATTTCTCCGGCTGATAGGGCCGCACTACTTCGCCGCCGATTCGCCTGACCAGCAGGCCGCTCACGGCAAGCGCGCCATCGCGGATCTGTTCCGCCTCCAGGCGAAACCGCGATTGCCGCGCGACCAGCCGGTTCTCGGGATCGAGCGCTTCAAGCTCGTCACGCGGCAAGGACGACTGCCGGTATGCGGCGGTCGTCACCATCAAGCGAATCATGTGCTTGATGTCCCAGCCTGGGGATCCACTTGCGGGTGCGCTGAACTCGACGGCCAGCCAATCCAAAAGCTCCTGATTCGGCGGCACCTCGCCGCGAGTCCCCAAGTCGATCAACTCCTTCGACAAGCCGACGCCAAAGTACAGCTTCCACAACCGGTTCACCACGACGCGCGCTGTTAGCGGGTTCTCGCGAGCCACGAGCCATCGGGCCAGATCCAGCCGGTTGGCCCGTCGCCCGGTCAGTTCCAGCTGCTTCAAAAACTGCGGTGTGCGCGGCTGAACGACTTTTCCAGAGTTATCCATCCAGTTGCCTCGCGGCAGGACGCGAATCTCGCGCGGCTCCACCGCCTTGGTGATCATCGTGGGCACAAACTGCGCTTCGAGCTCCAGCCGCTGGCGCTTGAGTTCAATCAACCTGTCGCGGCGCTGCTCCCAGCCGTTTTTCAGCGGGCCGGCCAGCGACTTGTCCAGCTTTGCGATCCGCGCATCGAGCTTCTCGATTCGCTCGTAAACACTCAGCGTCCAGGCCAGCATCTCCGGCGGCCGCTGCGTGGGCGTTACGTCGACGGCGAGCCCCTTGTAATGACCTGACCAATCGATGTCGGCAAAGAACGCCGCCAGGCTGTAAAAGTCTTCCTGCGAGTAGGGGTCGAACTTGTGATCGTGGCATTCGGCGCAGCCCATTGAGCCGGCCAGCCACACCTCGGAAAAATTCCGGACGCGATCGGCCAGGTACTTGGCCCGATACTCGCCGTCCTGCGCCCCGCCTTCGTGTGTCGTTTGCAAGATGCGGTTGTAGCCCGTGGCGACAAGCTGCCACATCTTCGGGTTCGGCAATAAGTCGCCCGCCAGCTGCTCGACCGTGAATTGGTCGAATGGCAAGTTGTCGTTGAACGACTTGATCACATAATCGCGGTACGGCGTGATGCGATGCTCCTGGTCGCCGTGGTAGCCTACTGTGTTGGCGAACCGCACGAGGTCGAACCACCATGTGGCCATCCGCTCGCCAAACGCCGGCGATGCGAGTAGCTTCTCGACCAGGCGCTCGTAAGCGTCGGGCCGGGCGTCGGCGACGAATTCATCGATCTCTTCAGGAGTCGGCGGCAAACCGGTGAGGTCGAAATACAACCGCCGCACGAGCGTCACGCGATCCGCTTCCGGCGAGGGCGCGACACCGCGCGCTTGCATCTTCCCAAGCAAAAAACGATCGATCGGATTCCGCGGCCAATCACGTAGGCGAGTGTCGCCGATCGAAGATTCGCCGTGGCGAACACTCGCATCCGCGTCTCGGACCGGCGCGGCTACGTGGACAACAGGCACGGCCGGCCGCTTCGGAGGAATGTACGACCAGTGCTGCTCGTACTGCGCCCCGGCGTTAATCCATTTTCGGAGAACCTCCACTTCCAATGGCGTCAGCGGCGGCTTCTTCGATTCGGCGGGCGGCATGCGATACTCGGGATCGTCGCTGCCCACGCGCGCGACAACTTCGCTCGACTCGGCATCGCCGGGCACAATGGCCCAGTCCGTCGCGCCCTCGAACGTATCAAGCCGCAGCTCCGCTTTTCGCGCCCCGGAATCAGGCCCATGACACGCGAAACAGCGGTCGGCCAGGATCGGCCGAATATCGCGGTTAAAGCGGATGCCTTCGGCACCTTGGGCCGCGATGCCCTGCGCTGCGACGAGGCACAGGATTACGAGACGTTCTATTCCTACTCGAAAAGCGACCATATACCATGAGCCGGCGTATTTTGGTCCACAATCATTTGTTCTTTCCGGCGCGCCAGGACGCGGGGCTTGGGAACGCGTTCACCTCGCAAATCCCGCAACGCGTCAGCCGCCAGCTTGCATTGTAGCCCACGGGAAACTCAAAAAGATTGACTTTACTCTGCGACCGGTTCACACTTGACCCAGTTGTTCTTTCAGCTCGGATTTAAATTTCCCTAAGGAGCCACCGAGATGACAGCCGGATCCAATCCCTTGGCCTTGCGGCGACTTAGCTGCATGCTGGCTGTCTCCATGTTCGCCTCGTGGACGGAGGCAAAGGCGGCAGTCTTGGCCTACGAAGGCTTCGATTACGCTGTTGGATCCGCTCTCGAAGGATCCGGTAGTGCAAACACTCAATGGACCGGCGCCTGGGATACCCTCGGCGGTACGACGACAATCCGTAGTGGTAGTTTGGTATACATGGACTCGCAAGGGGATACGCTGGCGGCAACCGGCCAAAGCATTCTCAACACCGGCATTAGTGGCACGAATAGTCAGCAGGGTCGCAATCTCGTCGCACGCCGTGGAACCGACGGGACGAGTACCTGGATCAGTTTCGTCGGCCAGCGCATTGGCGACAAGAGTCCCACGTTCGTGCGCGGGGCGAATCTGACGCTGATCGACACAACGGCCACTAATGCCGAGCGACTGAACATCGGTGAAAATTCCAATTTGGCGCAAGACGTATGGATGGTGCGACAGCCGCCCGGCTCAGCAAACGATAAGTTCTCCACCGTACCGTTCGAGACACTTTCGTTATTTGTGGCCCGCATTGATCATAAGTCGGGAAATGATGACTATTTTTTCTGGATGAATCCCCTACTGAAGACTATACCCTCCGATGCGAGCGCTGCGGGCAGCAGTCTGGGAATTACCGATCTTTCGTTCGATCGCATTCGCACGTTTGCCGGCAATCCAAGTGGTGGAAATCCATACGCCGAATGGCTGATCGATGAAATTCGCATCGGCGAGACTTACTCCGACGTAGTGGCAACCTCAGCGATCCCTATTTTGCCCGGTGACACAGACACAGACGGCATCCCCGGCGAATTCCCCGACGACTTCGAACCAATTCGCGCCAACTTTCGCAAGCCCGTGACCGCGCGAAACCAGGGCGACCTAGTGCCCAACGGCGTCGTGGATTTCGACGACTTCCGCCAATGGAAGACGGCCCATCTGGCGGGCGGCGGATCAATGGCGGGCAT
This sequence comes from Lacipirellulaceae bacterium, assembly GCA_035249585.1. Lineage (GTDB taxonomy): Bacteria > Planctomycetota > Planctomycetia > Pirellulales > Lacipirellulaceae > JABDGM01. The sequence continues at coordinate 1,764 of DATFGJ010000581.1, read as the reverse complement.
TGACCTGTTTGCAAGCGTTCCCGAGCCAGCTGCACTTTCTACGGTGGCGCTTGCTTCTCTTCTGATTGCGCTTGCCAATGCTCGGCGCAAGCCTCAATCGTAATATGGCCACGTCGCAAATGCTGCAATTTCGCACGCGAACGGTACGGCCGCGTCTCCACGATGGCTCCACGCTGTGCTAATATCGTGCGCGGCGACCATTTCACCCATTCATTGCCGTCAAGGTGTTCCAGCATGTGGCGCGCTACTCAGATCGCAGCGGTATTTTACAGTCTTGTCAGCTGTTCAATCTCAGCGACGGCCGGTGCTGAGTCCAACCAAAGCGTTACTCTGTTCCAAGATGACTTCTCGCGTTACCCGCCCGGGCCGCTCACGGCGCCGCTCGGCAAGCTCAACGGCGCGATCCAGGAGTATCATTATTTGCCCCATCGCGGCGTCGAGCTGGGACCCTGGGCGAATGCGATCTGTCACATCGACGCCTGGGTCGCCGGAGAACAAGATGGCAAGACCTACCTGGAGCAGCACCTTGCCCCGTCGCATCAGGATATGGTGCCGAAGCTCTTCGCGCCGCTGTTCATCACCGGCGAGCCGGAATGGCGCGACTACGCGGTCGAAGTTTCCGTCTGCCCGCTGTCCACGAGCGAATTCGCCGGCATCGTGTTCCGATATCACACCAACCGGCACCACATCTTGTTCAGCATCGAGAATGGAAAAACGGCGCGGCTCGCCAAGCGCCTGCCGCTGGAGGAAAAGTTTCGTGTGTGCTCTTGGAAGGAGCTGGGAAGCGTGCAGTTTCTCTTCGAAACCAATAGATATTACCGACTGCGCGTGGAAAACGCCGGCCCGGAAATCCGCGCGTACATCGACGATAAACTGGTCCTCGAAGCACGCGACGATGAGCTTCTCGGTGGCAAAGTGGGCCTCTCGGCCAACACGCCCGCTCGTTTCCAGGACTTCCGCGTTAGCGTGACGCCCGGAACCAAAAAATCCGTCGACGAAAAAGTCCGTACGCGTGAGCAAGAGCTCGCCAACTTGCGGGCTTCCAACCCGAAGCCAAAATTGTGGAAGAAATTCACGACCCCGAAGTTCGGCGCCGGCCGCAATGTGCGCTTTGGCGACCTCGACGGCAACGGCGCGATCGACATGCTCATCGGCCAGAATGTGCCTAAAGTCGTAGGCGACGCGGCCGTCGAGATCAGTTGCCTCACGGCCGTTACGCTTGACGGCGAAGTGATCTGGCAGATGGGCCGGCCCGATCCGCGCAACGGTCTACTCACTTGTGACACGCCGTTCCAGATTCACGACATCGACGCCGACGGGCAGAACGATGTCGTGATGTGCAAGGACTTCAAGCTGCAAGTGCTCGACGGCCGCACTGGCAAAGTCAAACAATCCACAGAGCTACCGAAGATTCCCGGCTACCCGGACATCCCGCAAGCGGGCCCGCGCAACTGGCCGTACGAGCGGGCCAATGGCGACTCCATCGCGTTCTTCAATTTCTCCGGCGACCCGGCGCGCTGCGAGATCCTGGTCAAGGACCGCTACTGGAACTTCTGGATCTTCGACCGCAACCTCAAACAGCTTTGGAGCGGACAGGGCAGCACCGGCCATTACCCGTTCGCCTACGCCGACCCTGCGAGCGGACGTGACCTTTTGGCGATCGGCTATTCACTGTGGGACGGCACCGGCAAACAACTTTGGTCGCACGACCAATCGCTTCAGCAGCATGCCGATTCCGTATTCGTCGGCAACATCACGGGCGAC
>DATFGJ010000580.1:0-6772 GCA_035249585.1 Lacipirellulaceae bacterium | reverse complement strand
TGCAGCCCCCGGCTTTGCCGGGGGTTTTAGTGTGCATGCAGACGTTGAGTTTGATCATACCCCCGGCGGAGCCGGGGGCTGCCGGCGTGTTAAGTTTGACAGGCCGCATGTACGACGTCAGCAGTGCTACAATTGCGGCATGGCGTTACTAATCGACGGGTACAATCTGTTGCACGTCAGCGACATCTTCGCCACCGAGGGACCGGGCACCGAGCTGCACCGTGCCCGCATTGCGCTGCTCGACTTTCTGGCCGCATCGATCGATCCGCGCGAGCGGAACCAGACAACGATTGTGTTTGATGCCGCCGGCGCGCCGCCCGGTTTGCCGCGCACGCTGCCGCATGAGGGCATGACCGTACATTTCGCGGGCCGTCATTCCGATGCCGACGAGATGATCGAGGAGTTACTGGAGCAATGCTCGGCTCCGCGGGCGCTCGTTGTCGTATCGAGCGATCACCGAGTGCAGCGCGCCGCTCGGCGCTGCGGCGCCACTTTCATTGATAGCGAGCAGTGGTTCGCCGAATTGCGAGCAGCGCGGGCGCGAGCCTCTGAGAAGGATAAGTCTCGTGCTGATCTCGAGGACAAGGCGACGCCTGACGAGGTTGCCTACTGGGTCGATGAATTCGCCGACGCTCCGCCCGACGAACCAACTGCGAATCCATTTCCGCCCGGCTACGGCGACGACCTGACAGACTAGTGGAGAAGCACAGCGAAGTTTAGTCGGCTGATGCGGCCGCGGGCGACTCGCGCCCGGCGGGCCGGATCGACATCTCGCCCGTCGAGCGCAGGTCGATTTCATAGGTCTGGTTGGGCTTTACGCGAATCGAAACGGCGTTGCCGTGCGCTGCGTGGATGCCCAGCTCAGCCGCTCGCCGGCCGTCGTTGGCGATGAGCCAGAAGTCGTTCCAAATTTTCCGCTCGAAATCCGACATTTCGGTACCGCGGGCGTATGCCGTCGGCCGCGTGCCGACCGTGTCCAAATGAAAGCCCTCGGCCGGATCCTGGTACTCGCCGAAGATACGCTGAAACAGACAAATTGCGGTCGAGCGGTCGAGGTCCGACTCTTCGATGTATTTGTCGTCGAATGTCACCCTCAGATAGTCGACGTACACCATGTCGCCGACGATTTCGAACTCCTTGGCTTCGCCGATCGGGTCGCCGCCATCGTTGATTTCAACGAATTCAATCCGCGTTACGAGGTTTTGGGGAACTTCGTTCTCAGTCTCGGCGGCGGCTGCCGTCGCGTCTTCGTCGGTCCGTTCGCGCTGATCGAGCACCGTAAGCCGCGCTAGCCGGCGGCGAACCTTCAGCAGTTGCATGGCAATTTGCTGGCGTTCGATCGTTGCTGCTTGCTCGGCGTTCTGAGAAGCCAGCTCGGCGTTCTTTTTTTGTTCGGTCGCGAGCGACGCATGAGCTTTTTGCAAATTGCCGCGCGTTCGCCGCAACTCGTCCTGCGTGTTTGCGAGCTGCCGCTGCGGCTTGTTGTACACTTCATAGGCTTTGTAACCGCCAATGCCGGCCCCGCCCACCAGCACGAGCATCAACAACGTGCGCAGCGTCGTATTCACATTGCTGATTGTTTGGTTCATCGCGCCCATATGAGCTCCTCCGGCTTGCGCCGTGCGACGGCAAAATCACCCGTCCCACATCATTCCATCGATTGCAGGATACCACGCCGCGCAACCGCGAACAAATATAGGTTTAATGCTACGGCACACGGAGTGTGCCTGCTACTTTAAGCACGATCGTGATTTCCGCACCTCCGCCAGCCGGCGGCTCGACGATGATGCGCCCGCCGTGGTCGGTCACGATTCGCCAGCATTTCGACAAGCCGAACCCGAGTCCGCGCCCCGCCTCGCGGCCGCTGAAGAAAGGATCGAACATTCGCTGCCGAACCTTGTCGGAAATTCCGGGGCCATCATCGCGGACGCTGAGTTCGGCCAGCGATTCATTCTCAGTTTCGACTTTCCGCACGGCCACGCGAACATGACCACCTTCACCGACTGCTTCCAGCGCATTTGTGACGAGTGCCTGGAGTGCGACGCCGAGCTGCGTTCGATCCGCCTCGATCTCGACTGAAGCATCGTCAGCCCCAAACGCTAACTGCGTGTCTTGCTCCGCGGCGATATCGGCCAGCTCATCGACAACGCTGCGCGCAATCTGTCGAGCATCGCAGGTCGCAAGATTCAATTTTGGCGGGCGGGCAAAGAGCATCAAGTCCGCGATCATTTCGTGTGCCCGCATCGCCTGGCGATGAATGGCCGCCAGCTTGCGGGCTCGCTCGGGATCGGCTTCGTCCTGAAGAAGCGTTTGAGCCCGGGCCGCAATGTTCGCCAGCGGGTTATTGATCTCGTGGCCGGCGCCGTAGGCCAGCTCTTTCATTGCTTCCAGCTTTTCGTATTCGAGGCGTGTGTTGAAGTCGGCCACTTGCCGCTCATAGTCGGCGAGCCGAGCGGCGAGCGCCGGCAGACGGAACTCAATTTCTGCAAGATTGGCACCGGCGCGCTGTTCTTTCGACGCAAGTGACCGCGCAAGTTGTATCGCGAGAGAGCCGCCCAGCGAGGCGATGGCCTGCTCCGTATTGTTAACCACGCTTTCTGAGTGAAGCTGTGCCGCACGAATCGCCCAAGCGGTGACGGCCGGATCGCGGGCCAACGCCGTCGCCAGCTCACACTCACGAGCCGTCCGATCCTGAGCCAACAGGGCCCGTTCCAAACCGAGGGCCGTCAGTTCTGCCACCGGAACGCGCTCGAGCGGCTCAACGCCGGCGGGATCTGCAGCTTGCAGCAGGTAGAGCATTGAGAATCAGCCGCCGCCAGCATTACAAGAAGCTGGCCAGTTCAGCGATCGGATTAACCGCGCGGAACTGTTTCGACGTCGAGCAATTGACAAATCCTCTCGATCAGCACTTCCACGTCGAATGGCTTCTTGAGGAAATCGTTGGCGCCCGCGTCGCGAAGCTCTTGGATCTTGTCCTCTTCGACCATGCCGGAGATGCAGATGATGCGCACATCATCCATCGTCTTATCGCTGCGAACGCGCTCGCAAACGGCCTTGCCGTTGATGTCTGGCAGCATCACGTCGAGCACCACCAGGTCCGGGCGAAAGTCCTTGATCAGCATGCCTGCGCCAAAGCCGTTGTTCACGCTGCGGACTTCGAACCGGCCATCGCGCTCCAGCTGGTCGACGATCAGCTCCACCAAGTCCGGGTCATCGTCCACCACGAGAATCTTGCGCTTGCCGCTGTCGAGCGCATCGGTGGGGATGCCGTTATCGCGCATGAACGCATACAGCTGATCACGCGGAATGCGGCGAAACCGGCTGCCCGGCACGCGAAAGCCCTTCAACTGGCCTGAATCGAAACACCGGATGATCGTCTGCTGACTAACCTTGCAGATCTTAGCCGCTTCGCCGGTTGTAAAGACGGTTTTCATGCGCTCAACCACCCCTCTCCTTAGTTGATGGTATGACAATCCGTGCCCATCACGTGTCGCCGGGTTCGTGTTGATTGGTGAATCCAAAGTCCGGCCGATACGTTAGAGCAATGAGGAAACCGCCCTCTAATTCCCGGCACCCGCAGAACCCTTGGTTGCTGCTGTTTCCTCAAATATATGGGGGGTCGCAATCGGCAGGCTCAACCATAGCTACCGAGGTTGCCTGCTTTGCCAGATGTCAGCGAATTATATCGGAGCCTATGGTCGCGTCAATATCGGTCAATCTGACGTAAAGCGTTTCGCACAAAATGGTTGTGTGGAAACCAGTCGATGTTGTGAATTTTTATTTCGGACTGGTGCAAGATGAACCACTTGGTAGACAGCTGCGCATAGCTGGGTCTGGCAATCGCTCTCGAACCCGTCGTATGCAAGCGTTTCGTCGAGGAGCGAACGCCGTGCCATTTTACCAACACAACGACTCAACGCGATTTGGCAGGTTTACCCTTTCCCTCCAAGTGCACCATCAAAAGGGCGATATCGGCGGGCGTAATCCCGCTAACTCGGCTGGCTTGCGAAAGGTTTCGTGGCTGGATGCGAGACAGTTTTTCACGAGCCTCCGCCCGTAGGTGCACAATGCCGTCGTAATTAAACGCTTCCGGGATACGCTTTTGAGAAAGCCGAGCCTGGCGGTCAATTTCTAGCTGTTGCCGAGCGACATAGCCGGCGTATTTAAGATCGCAAAGCACCTGCCCGGCGACGATTGGATCAACATCGGCCAGCGACGGCAGGCGGGCGAGGGCGTCGGCCCAGGTCGCATCGGGCCGCCTCAAGTATTTTGAAAGCGGGGTTCCTTCGATGTTTGTTCTGTCCAGCAGGGCCGTCACCCGCTCGATCTGCGCCAGTTTGTGCTCGAGGCGATTCCAGCGATCCTGGTCGACAAGGCCGCAGTTAAAAGCCAACCGTGTCAAGCGGCGGTCCGCGTTGTCGTGACGCAGCAGCAGTCGATACTCGGCCCGGCTCGTGAACATGCGGTACGGCTCATCGACGCCGCACGTGACCAGGTCGTCGATCAAGACGCCGATGTAGGCCTGATTGCGATCGAGAATGAGCGGCTCGCGGCCGGCGAGCGCAAGAGTCGCGTTTGCACCCGCGATGAGCCCTTGAGCCGCCGCTTCTTCGTAACCGGTTGTGCCGTTGATTTGGCCGGCGAAATACAGCCCGGCCACTCGCTTCGTTTCCAACGTCGGCTGCAGCTGATCGGGCGGCGCGTAGTCGTATTCGACCGCGTAGCCATAGCGCATGATCTCCGCGCGCTCCAAACCAGGAATCTCTCGGAACAGCGCATCCTGCACGTCGCGCGGCAGGCTGGTTGAAATGCCGTTGACGTAAACTTCGAGCGTGCGCCGTCCCTCGGGCTCGAGAAACAGCTGGTGGCGCGACTTGTCGGCGAAGCGCACGACTTTGTCTTCGATCGACGGGCAGTATCGCGGGCCGCCGCAGCGAATCTGCCCGCTGTACATCGGCGCGCGGTGCAAATTTGCGCGAATCAAATCATGCACTGCTTCGTTGGTATACGTGATGTAACAGGGCAGCTGTTCGACGACGAGCCGATCGGTGAGGAATGAAAACGGCTGTGGCTCATCATCGCCGGGCTGCAGCTCCACGCGATCGTAATCAATCGTGCGGCCGTTGAGCCGCGGCGGCGTGCCCGTCTTGAACCGCGCGAGCTGGAAACCAAGCCGCGTGAGCGCGCCGCTGATGCCGGCGGTCGTCCCTTCACCGGCCCGGCCTCCGGGCGTTTTCGTTTCGCCCGTGTGCATGAGTGCCTGCAGGAACGTGCCCGTTGTGAGCACGACGGCGCGAGCGCGATAGATCGCGTCGCCGCGGACGCGCACGCCGATGATGCGCTGGGGGCAGGCGGCAGGGAGCTCGGGGCTCGGACTCCCTGCTCCGTGCCGGGTACCCTCTGGGTGGCTTCTTGCTGATTCCGTGAGCAAATCCTCCACCACTTCCTGGCGCAAACACAAATTCGGCGCTTCTTCTATTAGCCTCTTTATCTCCGCCTGGTAAGCCTTCTTGTCGGCCTGCGCTCGCGGGCTGTGCATCGCTTCGCCTTTGCGGCGATTGAGCATGCGAAACTGAATGCCCGTGGCATCGATGGCCCGCCCCATCGCGCCGCCGAGCGCATCGATCTCGCGCACGATTTGCCCTTTGCCGATGCCGCCGATCGCCGGATTGCAGCTCATCTGGCCGACGGTGTCGCAATTGGTCGTGAGCAGCGCGGTCTTCGCCCCCAGGCGCGCAGCGGTCAGCGCCGCCTCAGCCCCGGCGTGCCCGGCGCCGACAACGATAACATCGAATTCGTACTGGCTGCTCATAACCTAGAGCATATCGCCAGGACAGCGGTCCAGCCAACCGGCTAGTTTAGAAAGCGGCATCGTGTCGCGGCGCAGTTAAGCGGTTACCGATTGCCGATTGCGTCACTACCGCCGATGCTCGACGCCGGCGTGCCAGCCGTGGAAGAACATGTCTTGGGATTCCATGCCGACGTCAATGGACCCGTTGAGAAAGGCGTCTTCGGCTACGTGCACGTCTGTGATCCACAGCGCTTGGTAACCGGCGCGCAGGGCCCAGCACTTGTTCAATCGGCACACGCCGGATAAAGATGCTTCGGCAATGTACGATATCTCGGATAGCTCCGAGACATCGTTGTTCACGGTCGTCGAAAAATCTCTACGCGCTTCGTCGATTTCCGTCGTGGTTGTATTATCGGCGTAGTCTTGCCTGGTAGAAATCAGCATCAAGTTCGTGTACTTGATTCGGTTGTAATACACGCCGGCATTGACGAAGCCCTCGAGTGAAAGACGGCGCATAGGCCGCCATAGATCGTGGCGCATGCCAACTTGAAAACCGATCAGGTTGTTTTCGACGTCAAACAGATTAAGGCGATCGGTCGTCACTACTGGCCCGATGGGATTGACGTCGGCACGAGGACCAGGCAATGGCGGTTGAGCATCCTGGTTAATGAAGTCATTAATCTCGTCGTCAAATTTTACGTAACGAACGCCGCAATACGGCCGCCAGACGCGGCTGCAAAAATCGCGTACAAAATTCAATTCGCCGGAATGAAGGCTGGAACGATAGTGGATGCTTCGCTGCTCCGTACCTTCCGGGAACGGAGGCAGAACGGGCGCTAGGGGTGGAAAAACTAGCGCGGGTAGCAGTATTGGCTCTTTTTCGTACACAACGGACGCATTCCATTCTTCAATTCCCTCGTAGCCCGCATGCATTTGCCATGAGTAGTGTGGAAACTTGCTGATAAACGAGACGCGTCCGCC
>DATFGJ010000579.1:0-2838 GCA_035249585.1 Lacipirellulaceae bacterium | reverse complement strand
CTGTAGCTACCGTGGGAGCGATCTCTGATCGCGATTCTCGATGACGAGCAAAACAATCCGTTGTAGTCTCTAGCGCGACATCGGCGTCGGAGACGCCTCCCACAAGTCGTCCACTCGCGGCTTACTCGCTTGCGTCCATGCTGACGTTCACGAGAAAATCGTCGCGCAAGAAATTGCGGCCCAGCAGCATCGGATACTTCATCCGCTGCCGGTCGTTGAGCGTGGCGACGACCTTCTTCTCGACGTCTTCCCAGCGAAGCTGCAGGCGAACTTTGTACCGCGCATCGTCGCGCTCGGCGGTCCGCACCATGACGTGGTCGACGATCTTCGACTCCACCCACTGGTCTTTGCCGTCCTTGTTCTTCAAGAGGAAGCGCACCGGCTTGCCGATGTTTTCCTTCGGATCCGGATGGGCGTCTTTAATCTCGAACGTCTCGCAGTGAATCGAGCACGAGGTCGCTCCGGTATCGACGCGCGCCGGCAGCGGCAGGCCGGTGGTGACCTCGGTGACGAGAGTCGTCGCGCCAATGAGCCGCACGCGCGGCTTCTCCGGCTCGGCAGCCTCCTGGCCGTCGGCCAGCGTGATCGAGCAAACGCAAACGAGAAGTGCCGGCATCGCAAGCCGCATCCAGCGGCCCGAAGTCGCGGCCTTGATCAAACAATCCATTGTTAGATCGAACACATGCATGGTCCTTTGTCTCCTCTTCTTAATGCAAGCATTGGAGGCAACGGAATTGCACAACCCTTCCTAGGCGTCGAAGCACAGTTGAAAGCAATTCTCTTTGCAGTGGCCCTTAACCGTGTTGGGGCCGGTCCTGGTGACCGTGCCACACGTGCGAGGTCGGGAGCACCGCGCACAACAGGCTGTTCACACCGGCGCATCAGAGTCTGGTTCCCGCCAGGTTCCCGCCACTCGCACCGGCTATGAAAGTTTAGGTTATGCCGGCGACGCATGTCGACCCTGTTTTCTTCGAGAAACAGGCCAATTTTCGCTGATTGCTGGCACCAATCAACCTGACGTAAGATGAGTACGGTTGGAACGATCATTCCGGTGCGAGCGCTTTGCGGCGGCGGCCGGCCCGATGCGCGGCATGGGTTCGTTGCGAAAATAAACGCGCGTACTAAAGCCAAGTAACGACAAGCGCCGCTTAAACCGCTTCTTCCGTTGCAATGTGCACAAAGGAATCCATGTGAGCGACTACAACAGCACCCATAACCGCGCAGTCTGGTTCGATATCCCAGTCGCCGAACTTGACCGGGCTGTGCGTTTTTATCAGGCAGTTTTGGGCGTTGGCGTGAAAAAGGAAAACTTCGGCGGCTCGTCAATTGGCGTGATTGAGCACAAAGACGGCAACGGGGGCTGTTTGGTGCCGGAACAGGCCGAAATCGCCGCCGGCGGCATCCTGGTCTATATGAACGTCGACGGCCGCATCCGCGATGCCGTCCAGAAGGTGGTTCCGCACGGCGGCACGGTCATCGAACAGGTTCAATCCATCGGCCCGCACGGCTTCCGCGCCGTGGTGCTCGACAGCGAAGGCAATCGCATCGCGCTGCATTCAAATACTGACGCTTGAGGTTCGACCATGGCACGTTGCGGAGATCAACACATTGTCGAGGATGGCCGGCAGCGCGCCGAAGAGGCCATGGCGCCACAGATTCACGCCGAAGTCGAGGCGGACTATGCCGAGCGTTTGGCATCGGCCAATTGGTACCGTCGCCTGATGCTTCGCTGGGAAATGCGCCGTGAGATTCGCCGACGGCTTGAGCGAATCGCGCCGCCGTGGGGAGTTTACTTGTCTGAATAACCGTAAACACAAAGGTCTCGCGCAGAGGCGCAGAGACGCAGAGGTCTGATGGATACGATAAGACGGTATGAATCGTTTTGAACTGCTGACGACGATTCATATTCATGTCTGCGGATTGGAACGTTTCAAGTCGATACGCGATCCTTTTTCATTGGTTTCTCTGCGCCGCTGCGCGAGCATCTTCCCGGTTTCATCATGGGTTACGCAACGATGAACTTTACTGCTATTCGCACGAAAAGCGGCGGGCGGCTATTATTGGCCCTGATCGCTGCGCCGCTGATCTTAACAACGTATGCCGCCAGGCTGTCCGCCGCGGAGGCCGACTTTGAATTGCCGCCAATCGAAAACGCTCGCCCGCGGAATGTGATATTTATTCTGATCGATGACATGCGGCACGACGTGATGAGTTTTGCCGGGCATCCGTTTGTAAAGACGCCGCACATTGATCGCCTGGCGAGCGAAGGCGTGCATTTTCGCAATGCATTTGTTACGACATCGCTGTGCTCGCCTAGCCGGGCATCGATTCTCACCGGTCAATACATGCACAAGCACGGCGTGGTGGATAACAGCAACCCAGTGCCCGAGGGCACGAAGTTCTTTCCGCAATACTTACAGCAAGCCGGCTATGCGACGGCATTTATCGGCAAATGGCACATGGGCCACGACTCGGACGATCCGCAGCCGGGCTTTGACCATTGGGTGAGTTTTGCCGGGCAGGGCCACTACTACGCGCCTGGCCCGCGCTGGCGGCTCAATGTCAACGGCCAGCATGTTCCGCAGCGCGGTTACATCACCGATGAGCTGACGGAGTACGCGCTGGATTGGCTGGGCGAGCAGACGGCCGAGAAGCCGTTCTTTTTATACTTGTCGCACAAAGCCGTGCATGCCGAGTTTCACGCGGCCGAGCGGCATCGCGCTCTGTACGCCGATGTCGAGATCGCCGCACCGCCGACGCAGGCCGACACGCCGGAGAACTATCGTGGCAAGCCGATGTGGGTCAAAAACCAGCGCAACAGTTGGCATGGTGTGGACT
>DATFGJ010000578.1:0-4777 GCA_035249585.1 Lacipirellulaceae bacterium | reverse complement strand
TTACGGAATTTCGAGAATTCGGCCAGCCGTCGATGACGTAAGCAGCCCCCAGCTCCGCAGGGGGTTTTTATTGCGCCCGATCGTTCGCGAATCCCCGCAGAGCCGGGGGCTGATGCCGTATCCCAAAGCCATCATCTTACTTAAACAGTCGGTCGCGCAAGAGTTGCAGCTCCTTCTCCACTACCTGTAGCGCCGGCGGTAAATCCGTCGTCTCGAAATGTCGTGGTTCGACAAAAAGCAGCGAGGGGTTCAGGAGGCCGCGGGCCGCTGCTAAGCGTAGCAATGCCCGCCGGTTTGATGGACTGAGCCCATGCGCACGGCATAATTCGCGAAAAAACGCTCGCGAGCTGTTCGTGCGGAAACGGCCGGCCAATCGCAAGAGCACCACGCCTAGCGCAGTCGCGACGACTGCCGCGCAGAGAACCAGCAGAATTTGCCACAGGTCATAGGTCGGTCGCTCATGATCGAACCGGCCCCAAACGTGCCAGCCTTCGGAACTGGCCGACAGCAGCGCAATCCATCGCGAAAGCGGCTCGGTCATGGCGCACCTCCGCCGACAGTTGCAGCTCCAGACGACACGTTTCGCTGGCCGGCGCACATGCGCGCGAGCGCATCGGCCGCCGCATCGCGAACGCTCGGGTGCGAGTCGTCCAATGCGATTCGAATCGCGTTTTCCGCTTTGTTGCCGACGCAGCTGCCCAACGCTGCGACCGCCTCGCGCCGCAGGGCCGGATTTTCGTTACGGCTTAAATCGATCAACTGCTCGCAGACGTCTTGCGTGGCCTCCATCGCCACAGCCATCTCAATTCCACGCAGGCGCGCCGACACCGACGGCGATGTGAGCTCTTCGATGAGCCCGTTGCGCGCGGCCGGATCCACCTTGTGCACGAGCACACCCGTGGCTCGAGCCGTGCTTTCGTCGAGCAGGTCGAACATGGAGCGATAGCGGACGAAATTGAATTCGGCCAGCGAAGTGCGAGCCGCGTCTCGGATTTCCGTCGACCGATGGTCAAGCAACCCCACCAGCGTCTGGAGCGCATCGGGCATGCCACGTGGACGAATTTGGCGAATTGCCGCTGCGCGAACGCCCACGTCGGGATCGTCCAGTGCCCGGACAATCAGCTCAGTTGCTTCCGGCCGATCGAATTTTTCCAGTGCTCGGCAACTCGCTCGCCGTGCCTCCGTAAGACCCTTTTCCAACACGAGCGCGAGCAATCGGAACATGGCGTCGCTCGTGATGCTGCTGGCCGCGGCAAGCTCGATGGCCGTCGCCTGAGCCCGGCCGCTGAGTTCCAGGAGGAGTGGCGAATGCTCTTCAAGCCATGCCACCGAGCTGAGCCGTTTCATATTGTGCAGCACGCGCAGCGACACAGGCGGCTTCAGTTCGGCGAACAATGCATAAATAAATTCCGGGTCGGTCCGCGTAGCGATCGCTTGCAGGACTGCTTCGGGCGCATCGGTATCGCGCAACAATCCCACCAGGCGGGCAACCGATCCCGGCGTCGTGCTCCGGGCCAGCGCCCGTGCGACCGGCAGATGGCAGGAATGCCGCGGGTCGCGAAGGATGGCTTGCAGCAGCGTGTTATCGCTCGGCGCCAGAAGCAAGAATGCCTCGATCAACTCGCCGCATTCATGACGTGCGTAGTTTGCGAGCGATCGCTCGAGCGCAGCGAGCAGATGGCGGCGAACAAAAGTCGGATCCCGGCGATGTTGCTCAGCGGTAGCATGCTCGCACGACCAGGCGGCCAGTTCAGCATTCAAAACATTGGCCAGCTGCAGCAGGCTGGCGGTGACGTCGGCTTTTGCCGGATGTCGTTTATTCTCCGCCGCCTCGACCAAGACCGAAAACAAATCAAAGTCGCGGCAAAGTGCGATCATCTGGCACCCATACAGGCACAGCTTCGCGTCGCTTCCAAGCACCGCGGCCTTTAGCGCGCGGGCCATGTGATGTGGAATGGCGCTGTGCGCCCGCCGCAGGAGCGCGCGCTCCTCGTCGTCAAGTTTGTCGAAGTGCTGGATCAGTAGTTGGTGGCTGGCGGCATCATGACGCCGCACGATGGCGCGGATTGCGGCGGCGCGCATCGCCGCACAGCTCGACGCCAAGGCGGCTGCCAGCGTTGGCAGCGCCGCCCGGTTACGCGAGGCGGCCAACACATCGGCGGTCTTTTTCAGCCCGTATGTCAAGAAAGTATTACCGTTGTCTGCGCGGCAAAGGGCCCGGTTAATGACTTGTGCCGGACGAACCAGTCTTCCGTTGGGCGCCCCTGGTTCAGTGACAGCGCAGCGATTAGTAAAGCCATGCGAGTCGCCGTCGACAGGGCACCCCAATGGGTGGCCGAACTGCCTACTTTGCCATATCGGCGATGTTTGAGGCCTGCAGACAGCCCGACCGCGTGGCCGCCGCTACAAAGTCGCGCCTGGCTGGTCGACGCTGGCGTTTATAACGATTGCGTTAACGCCGAAAAAACCGTTGCAATCATTTCCCTCTGCGGCCAAACTGAGAGGGGCGCCTTATCGACGACGCGCCGTGCCCTGGTTTCCAGGAATGTAATCATGTCCAATGGCCGCGCTGCCGCCGTAGTGTTTGACCAGGAACTGCTCCCCATTCGCGCGAAACTTTTGGAGGTCGCCGCTTCGCTGGATCGCATCGATCGCGCAAGCGGTTCCGTGGGGAGCGACCCGCGCCGGACGCAAGTTCAAGCCGCGATTCAGGTGCTGCTGCGGCCCGAGGACGACCGGGCAGAACAAATTCAGTTGATCTTCAGCCGCCAGTATGCGGACGACTGGCGGGAGAAGCTGGGAGTCGTGTGAGTAGGTGAGTAAGTGGACCATCCTTTGGATGGTGCCCGGCGAGTAGGTCTCAAACCGCCGGCTCAACGGATCACTCGCTCAGCCGCTTACCTACTCACTTACTCACCCACTCACTTTCTCACTCACCTAACACCATGTACTACATCGACCCTCATATCCACATGGTCTCACGGACCACCGACGACTACGAAACGCTGGCCAAGATGGGCTGCGTTGCGGTGAGCGAGCCGGCGTTCTGGGCCGGTTACGATCGGGGCAGCGTCAACGGCTTTCGCGATTATTTCGAGCAGCTGACGGCATTCGAGCCGAAGCGCTCCGGCTGGTACGGCATTCAGCATTTCACCTGGCTGTGCATCAATGCCAAGGAGGCGGAGAACGTCAGTCTGTCGCGCGAAGTCATCGCCATGATACCCGAGTTTTTGGATCGGCCGGGCGTGCTAGGCATTGGCGAGATCGGCCTTAACAAGAACACCCGCAATGAGGCGATTGTTTTCCAGGAGCACGTCGATTTGGCGGTGCGGACTGACGAGCAAATTCTCATCCACACGCCGCACCTTGAAGACAAGTATCAGGGCACGCGCATGATCCTCGACATGCTGTGCGAAGACGGCCGCGTCAATCGAGAGCGCGTGCTTGTGGATCATGTCGAAGAACACACGGTGCGCCACGTGCTCGACGAAGGTTTCTGGGCCGGGATGACGCTGTACCCTGTGTCGAAATGCACGCCGGCCCGCGCGGCCGACATCATTGAGATGTACGGGCCCGAGCGGCTGCTTGTAAACTCGGCCGGCGACTGGGGCCCGTCGAAGCCGACGGCCGTGCCCGACTTCATTCTCGAAATGCGCCGCCGCGGACACCCGGAAAGCCTCATCCGCCGTGTCGTGTATGAGAACCCGCTCACGTTCTTCGGCCAAAGCCGGAACTTTGTCTTCACGCCGCCGGATGTGGCGGAGCCTGCGCAGGTATAAGATCCTGTCCACTTCCCTTCGAGAATTCAGTATCCCTGTAAAATCGAAACGCGTGCTGTAAGTTCTGCAAACCGCCCGGCCAGCTTCGGCTTTGTGAAGAGATCGCCTGTCCGCCGCTCGACATGTTAGACCCTGCGGTCTGGGCAGGCTGTTCCGAGAAATCTGGCGTTCGGCAGCGATTTTGATGCTCGTCAAGGCGAGGGAGCGCCAAAATAATGCCGCTGCTCGGCATTGGCATCAAATTCGCATTTATTGAGCGCACTCGCGTAGTCCACCGTGATCGACGTGGCCTATGTCGCAGCAGGAGTCAGGTTGGTTAAATCCCAAGGAAGGGAGTGAATTCGATGCTCAGTCCGATCATTTTGTTTGCCTGTGTTGGTTTGGTGCTGTACTTCGTTCTCGACAATGCATCTGCCCGGCACGAAGGACAGGCCTCGCCAGTCTGACGCGATCGGCGGCGGTTCCATGCATGTGCGTCAGTCCGAGAAGCGCGCAGCGCATACGGCCGCACGTTACTCCATCTCGAACTGCCGCAGCACGATGCCGGCGATGTCGACGTCCGGCACCATACCGCCGGTGAAGATGCCCGGTTCGGACGAAAGCAGGACGCCCCGCTGAGCCGGTGATCGGACCGGCGCGCCGTGTGAACCTTTGACGAGCTTTGCGTTCAGCGGAATGCTTTTTGAGCGCGCGTCGAAGAATAGCTCGACCGGGTCATAGCCCGGTTTGCGGTGGATATCGACCGTGCGCGCAAAGCGTGGTGCGTTGGCGTCTTCCAGCCACCAGTAATAGGCCTGCCAGCTGTTCGGCTCGGAGACGAGCACGACGTCGCCGCTGCGGGCGTGATCCAGGCCGTATTCGGCAAGCGACTCTGCAGTGAGAACCTCAGCGATGCCCGACCGTTTGCCGAACAACCGCGCCACGCGCTTTACGACCTTCGGATCGGAATCTTGCACGAACACATGCGAGAACTGATGGTCCGTGAGTGCCCAGGCCTT
>DATFGJ010000577.1:0-4852 GCA_035249585.1 Lacipirellulaceae bacterium | reverse complement strand
GTCTGGTTCAACGTCGGGCTTTATCACCAGTACGGCGTGAGCGGCGCAAAGTGCAACTGGCGCTGGGATCCGCAGACGGGCGACGTCGTGCAGCCGGAGAATCCGTACGAATATCCGCAGGGCAGCGCGTGCTTTATCCAGCACGTGGCCGACAACATGGAAGACATCATGGAGCTTGCGCGCAGCGAGGCCATGCTGTTCAAGTTCGGCAGCGGCACGGGCACGGATCTTTCCACGCTGCGCTCGCACCGCGAGAAGCTGGCGGGCGGCGGCAAGCCGAGTGGGCCGCTATCGTTCATGCGCGTGTACGACCAAGTCGCGGCCGTAGTTAAAAGCGGTGGAAAAACTCGCCGTGCTGCCAAGATGCAGTCCATCAAAGTCTGGCATCCGGACGTGATGGAATTCATCGAATGCAAGTGGAAGGAAGAGCAGAAGGCCCACACGCTCATCGCCAGCGGCAAGTACGAGTCGAATTTCAACGGCGAGGCTTATAGCTCGATCATGTTCCAGAACGCCAACCTGTCGGTGCGCGTGACGGACGACTTCATGCAGGCGGTGGAGAAGAACGAGGATTGGACGACTCACTGGGTAACCGACCCGAAGCAACCCGGCCCAACCTACCCGGCCCGCGAGATCATGGACCGGATGGCCGACTGCGCGTGGCACTGCGGCGACCCCGGCGTGCAATACGACACGACGATCAACCGCTGGCACACGTGCCCGAACAGCGGGCGGATCAATGCTAGTAATCCTTGCGTCACCGGCGATACCCTTGTGGCGACAGCTGAAGGATACCGGCGCATCGATGCCATGGTCGGCGAGCCCGCCGAAATCATCAATGGCCACGGTCGCAAGGCATGGGTCGAAAAGATATTTCCGACTGGGCGCAAACCGGTTTACGAGCTGCAAACTCGCGCTGGCTACCGCGTGCGTCTGACGGCTGATCATCGAGTGTGGACTGAGAATCGTGGAGACGTGCCGGCCGTCGAGTTGACCGTGGACGACATCGTGCGGCTGGAACGGCCGGGATTCGGAAACAATTTCGTGCCACAGGCGTTCGGAGAGCTGGTTGGAGCGGCTCTTGGCGATGGATGCATTTCGCACGGTGCGAACGAACAGGCCTTCTTGTTTGTTTCGTTGGGCAAACATGAGCAACGTGTCGCAGAGCGACTGCGCGACGGAATCGACCAGTGCAAGGAGTGGTTGCAAACGGGAGACCGCCGAAGTGTGCGAGAGTCAACTATTGCGCAAACGGCGACGGGATTACGTGTCGGTACATCAGTTGGTGCCGTGTTGGCAAAGGCTGGCGAATTTGCCATTTTGAATGCCGGCTCAGCGGAAAAGAAGCTCACCGATGCGATCTTTGGACTCGATCGCCCGAGCCAGGCGGCAATTCTCCGCGGCCTATTCACCACAGACGGCACCGTGGCCAATTACGGAGTTAAGTCGCAATACGTCGCTTTGGACAGCACCAGTCTAGAGTTACTGCGGCAGGTGCAATTGCTGCTGCTAGGCTTTGGTATCAAAGCAAAGCTATACACAAATCGACGTGCGCTAGGTGTGTTCACTTCGATCTTGCCGGATGGGCAGGGCGGCGTGCGCGAGTATCCAGTGCAGCAGGTGCACTCGCTGCGAATTTCCCGAGCATCGCGAGTGCGTTTTGAGGAGGAGATCGGCTTCCTCGCAGAGAGTCAGAAGGCCGAGCGGCTAGCCGAGTTGAACCGCACCGTGGACGCATACGCCGATCCGTTGGTCGATCGCATCTCGTCACTCGTGCCGTGCGGCGAAGAGGACGTGTTCGACCTCACCGAGCCCGTGACGAATCACTTCGTCGCCAACGGCATCGTCGTGCATAACTGCTCGGAGTACATGTTCCTCGACGACACGGCGTGCAACCTGGCCAGCATCAACCTCATGAAGTTCCGCCGGCCCGACGGCACGTTCGACACGGAGCGGTTCAAGGCGGCGTCGCGGATTTACTTCATCGCGCAGGAGATCCTCGTCGATCACGCCAGCTATCCGACGGCGGATATTGCCCGCAACAGCCACCTGTTCCGGCCGCTTGGCTTGGGATACTCGAACCTGGGCAGCCTGTTGATGGCGGCCGGCGTGCCGTACGATTCGGACGAGGCCCGCGGCGTGTGCGGCGCGGTGACTTCGCTGCTGCACGGGGCGGCGAATCTTGCCAGCGCCGAGCTTTCCGAAGCGGTTGGCCCGTTTGACGGGTTTGAAAAGAACCGCGAGCCGTTCCTGCGCGTGATGCAGATGCATCGCGACGCGGTCGAGGAAATCAACGCCGAGTGCCCGGATTATCTATGTGACGCAGCTGCCCGCGTGTGGGACGAAGTGCTCGCGGCCGGCCGCGTTCATGGCTTCCGCAACGCGCAGGCGACGGTGCTCGCCCCGACCGGCACGATCAGCTTCATGATGGATTGCGACACGACGGGCATCGAGCCAGACATCGCCCTGGTGAAGTACAAGCAACTGGCCGGCGGCGGCATGCTCAAGATCGTCAACCAGACCGTGCCGCTGGCGCTTGGCACGCTGGGCTACGACCAGCCGCAAATCGGCTCAATTCTCGCGTATATCGACGAGCACGATACGATCGAAGGCTCGCCCGACATCAAGGACGAGCACCTCGCCGTGTTCGACTGCGCGTTCACCCCGCGCAACGGCCAGCGGTCGATCGCCTGGCGAGCGCACGTGCTCATGATGGCGGCCGCACAGCCGTTTTTGAGCGGGGCGATTTCGAAGACCGTGAACATGCCGCGCGAGACGACGCCCGAGGACATTGCCAAGGCATACTTCGACGGCTGGAAGCTGGGCCTCAAGGCGCTGGCGATCTACCGCGACGGCTCGAAGGAGAGCCAGCCACTGGCCACCAGCTCCGAGGGCCAGCGCGCGGCGGCCGCGGCAGCAGCCGTCAACAAACCGCGCCGCGAACGGCTTGAAGATACGCGTAAGTCGATTACGCACAAATTCAGCGTATCCGGCCACGAGGGCTACATCACGGTCGGCCTCTATCCCGACGGCCGGCCGGGCGAGCTGTTCATCACCATGGCCAAGGAGGGCAGCACAATCGGCGGCCTGATGGATGCCTTCGGAACGGCTGTTTCGATGAGCCTGCAGTATGGCGTGCCGCTCGAGGACTATGTGCGCAAGTTTTCGCACATGCGCTTCGAGCCGCAGGGCTACACGAAGAACCCGGACATCCGCATCGCCAAGAGCCTCATCGACTACATTTTCCGCTGGCTCGGCATGATGTTCCTGCCCGGCTACAAGGAAGCCAGCATGGGTGTATTGCCGGCGGCGGAGCCAAGCGCGGGCGGCGCGCCAGAGCAATCGGCGTCGAAACCAATCCCGATCGGCGATGAAAGCGTTATCACGAGCGCCTATCCGAAGGACTCTAAATCACGGCCGCCGGTCGCCGAAAAACCCGGGTCAACCAAGGCGGAAGGCGGAAGGCGGAAGGGGGACGAGGGTGCCACGGCAACCCTGGCCCCCAGTCCCCGTTCGACTGAGCTCACGGCAGGCAAGCCCCCAGGTCCTCATAGAAACGGCAACGGCAACGGCCACAGCACAGGCGGCGACATCAGCGCGGCGCTATTGGCTCGCGCCGGCGTATTGCCCAAAGACGCCGGCCCGAACACAGCCCGCAGCGAACAATTTGCCGACTTCCAAAGCGACGCCCCGGCCTGTGACAGCTGCGGTTCGATTACAGTCCGCGCTGGCAACTGTTATTTGTGTCACAACTGCGGCAGCAGCATGGGGTGCAGCTAGGAGCAGGGAGCTGGGAGCTGGGAGCTGGGAGTGAGAGTTCGTCAATGCTCCTTGTTCGCGGATCGTCGCAACTAAAACACGGGATGCAGGAAGTTCTGGAATCGGAAGCAGGGAAGGCATGAGGCCCACTCCCCCGCAGCCGAGGACGGCTTCCTGCATCCCTTTCTTTGAAGCTGCCTCTTCGGAAGGGGACGGGCACATTTTGCTCCGCGGACTGCGCAAAATGAGCCAGTCCCCAGGAGGGCGCACGGTGAGCGGGCTCGTTCGCGGCGGCTGTGGGCGCACGATTTTGCGCTGGGGCGCGTCGCGAGAGCGATTTGCGTCGTTGGGACGTTTCCAAACCGCGGGCTAGCGCCCGGCGGCTGATCAAATCAGGTTCTGGTGGCTCCGTCGGTTGAGCGGTGTCGTGGTTCTGGGAGGGCAGTCCAAAATAAAAAAAATGATGGGCCCATTGAGATGACGGTTCGCGAGCGCGCAGCATGGCCGCAATGTGCGGGGTCGGGAGACCCGCGCACAACGATAGCGCAGCGAGCGGCGACGCGGCTACGTCATCTCACCCGTCTGGGAATTGGCCGCACCCGGGGAACCGGTTTTGCCCTTCGACGAGCTTAGGGCGAAATCGGCGTGACGTCTCGATCGCGGCGGCGTCCCGGACAGTCATTTTCGAGAAGTGTACATTAGCACACTTAGTGGCCGAAAACAAGTATTCGGATCAAAAACGGGGCCGAAGGGGGACAGGCACATTTTGCTGCGCGGACCGCGCAAAATGAGCCAGTCCCCAGCTGCTTCAAGTTGTTTTTGAGATAAACGCGAAGAAAAATGCGCATGCGCGCTTGCTCAGAAAAAGGTTTGGAATCGGCCACCAAATGTGGTAGGTTCTACGCGCGGCACTCTCTTCGCCGCGAGGAAGTCGTGCCGTATGCATTCTCAGTTAGCCGCTGAGCCTGTGGCGAAGTGCCCTTCTGATACTCGACCACATAGTCCGTATCAAGGATTAGCATCAATTTTCCTCGGCATTGACCTGCTGGCGATACTCGCGACCCAACTCCACAATCTCGTCGAAGTCCGGATC